>NZ_ASSI01000064.1:0-26485 GCF_000466765.1 Burkholderia sp. AU4i
CGAAGCCGGTGATGGAAGGCAAGGCGGTGCTGTTCAAGAAGTTCGCGGGCATCGACGTGTTCGACATCGAGCTGAACGAGTCGGATCCGCACAAGCTCGTCGACGTGATCGCCGCGCTGGAGCCGACCTTCGGCGGGATCAACCTGGAAGACATCAAGGCGCCCGACTGCTTCATCGTCGAGCGCGAAGCGCGCAAGCGGATGAAGATCCCGGTGTTCCACGACGACCAGCACGGCACCGCGATCGTCGTGGCCGCGGCCGTCACGAACGGGCTGAAGGTCGTCGGCAAGGACATCAAGAAGGTCAAGCTCGTCGCGTCCGGCGCGGGCGCGGCCGCGCTCGCGTGTCTCGACCTGCTGGTCGACATCGGCCTGCCGCTCGAGAACATCACGGTGACCGACCTGGCCGGTGTGGTCTACAAGGGCCGCACCGAGTTGATGGACCCGGACAAGGAGCGTTTCGCCCGCGAAACGGAAGCCCGGACGCTGGCCGAAGTGATCGACGGCGCGGACATCTTCCTCGGCCTGTCGGCTGCCGGCGTGCTGAAGCCGGAGATGGTGAAGGGCATGGCCGAGCGCCCGCTGATTCTCGCGCTCGCGAACCCGACGCCGGAAATCCTGCCCGAAGCGGCGCTCGAAGTGCGCCCCGACGCGATCCTCGCGACCGGCCGCACCGACTACCCGAACCAGGTCAACAACGTCCTGTGCTTCCCGTTCATCTTCCGGGGCGCACTCGACGTCGGCGCGACGACGATCACGCGTGAAATGGAGATCGCGGCCGTCAACGCGATCGCCGAGCTCGCGCAGCACGAGCAGAGCGACATCGTCGCGACCGCATACGGCATCCAGGATCTGTCGTTCGGGCCCGAATACCTGATTCCGAAGCCGTTCGATCCGCGCCTGATCGTGAAGATCGCGCCGGCCGTCGCGCAGGCCGCGATGGACGGCGGCGTCGCGACGCGCCCGATCGAGGACATGGACGCGTACAAGCAGCACCTGCAGCAGTTCGTGTACCACAGCGGCACGACGATGAAGCCGATCTTCCAGATCGCGCGCGCCGCGCCGGAAGAGAAGAAGCGCGTTGTATTCGCGGAAGGCGAAGAAGAGCGCGTGTTGCGTGCCGTTCAGATCATCGTCGACGAAAAACTCGCGAAGCCGATCCTGATCGGCCGCCCGTCGGTGATCGAGCACCGTATCCAGCGCTATGGCCTGCGCCTGACGCCGGGCACCGATTTCACGGTCGTCAACACCGAGCACGACGAGCGCTACCGCGACTTCTGGCAGACGTACTACAAGATGATGGCGCGCAAGGGCATCAGCGAGCAGCTCGCGCGCGTCGAGATGCGCCGCCGCACCACGCTGATCGGCTCGATGCTGGTGAAGAAGGGCGAAGCGGACGGGATGATCTGCGGCACGATCAGCACCACGCACCGCCACCTGCACTTCATCGACCAGGTGATCGGCAAGCGCCCGGGCTGCAGCGTGTACGCGGCGATGAACGGCCTCGTGCTGCCGGGCCGCCAGATCTTCCTCGTCGACACGCACGTGAACGTCGATCCGACCCCGGAGGAACTGGCCGAGATCACGATCATGGCCGCGGAAGAAGTGCGCCGCTTCGGCATCGAGCCGAAGGTCGCGCTGGTGTCGCACTCGAATTTCGGCACGAGCAACGCACCTTCGGCGAAGAAGATGCGCGATACGCTCGCGATCCTGCAGGAACATGCGCCGGAGCTGAAGGTCGACGGCGAGATGCACGGCGACGTCGCGCTCGACGCGGCGCTGCGCAAGGAAATCCTGCCGGAATCGACGCTGGAAGGCGAAGCGAACCTGCTGATCCTGCCGAACATCGACGCCGCGAACATCGCGTACAACCTGCTGAAGACGGCTGCGGGCAACAACATCGCGATCGGGCCGATCCTGCTGGGTGCCGCGCAGCCGGTGCACGTGCTGACCGAATCGGCGACCGTTCGTCGCATCGTCAACATGGCGGCGCTGCTGGTCGCCGACGTGAACGCCACGCGCTGAGCCAAAACGAACGCGCCAGGCCGGTCGAACCGGCGTGGCGCGTCGGGCGAAATTGTAAACAAAAGCAAAAAGAGGCGTGCCCGCAAAGGGCACGCCGCGGGCAGGGCGCAAACGCGCTTCCCTCAAGGCAACAGCAGCATCCCTCCACTCCTGGTAGCGAGCGCGGCAAGGAGGCAGGTCTTGCCATACGAGCGATGCCGTCTTTATTTTATCCTGTGTAAGATAAATGTAGTGTAATTTCGGTAAAAAATGCGCTGTTCCGGGCATCGCGATGCTTTCGATTCCCAAACGGACATTGATTCGCGCGGACAATAACGCTACGCTAACGCCTTTGTTGGTCGTCAACTACTTGATTTAACAGCGGGAACCCTGGTTCATGGCACGCAAGTGGCTCCGCAACGGCGCGCTCGCGTCCGTCTTCGCGATGTTCGCGATGGGTATCGTCGGCACGCCGACGGGCAGTCTGGTTTCCGCCGCTTACGCACGGGAGGCCGTTGCGGCCGACGTCGCGGCGAGCGGGCTCGATACGATCCCGACCGCCAGTCTTCCGCGCGAGGCCGTGACCACGCTGGGCCTGATCGGCGCTGGCGGCCCCTATCCGTACGAGAAAGACGGCGTCGTGTTTGGCAACCGCGAGCGGATCCTGCCAAAAGCGAAGCGCGGCTACTACCATGAGTACACGGTACCGACGCCGCGTGCCCGCAATCGCGGCGCGCGCCGGATCGTCTGTGGCGGGCCGTTGCGCCGGATCGACAACTGTTATTACACGGGCGACCACTACAACAGTTTTAAACGTATTGTTGAATGACTTCGGGACGAATGGCATGAGCGACTCCATCTACGCGCACGAAACGGCGGCGGCGGAACTGTTCGCGGCCGGCGACGGCAATCTGTTTCAGCGCGTGATTCAACTGCACGCGGCGGCGCAGGCCGGCGGCACGCCGGAGCAACAGGAAGCCGAGCCCGGGCTTTCATCGAACGAGGAGCCTATGAGCCTTTTCACGACCGTGCGACCCAATCTCGTGCAGTCGATCCGCGCGTTCCGCGTGCAGGATCTTGCCGACGAAGCCGGCCGGCTCGGCCAGCATTTCCTGTATGCGTATTGCGGCGCCGCGCAGTCGAAGCAGGAAGTGATGGAAACGATCGCGACGTCGTTCCTGTTCCCGAAGCATTTCGGGAAGAATTACGACGCGCTGTACGACTGCCTGACCGACCTCGTCGCGAAGGCCGGCGCGCAGCCCGGTTTCGTGATCGTCCTCGAAGGGCTGCCGATCGCGCAGAAATTCGACAAGGAAGGGCGCGAGACGCTGCTCGACGTGTTCCGCGAGGCGGCCGAGTTCTGGGCCGAGCGCAAGGTCGCGTTCCGCGTGTTCTACTCGTTCGCGTAAGCACGGGGCGGCCAACGGCCGATCCGGCGAACTTCCGTCAAAAGCCCGCTTCGAGCGGGCTTTTTTGCGTCCGCGCGTGATGCGTGGGCGGCGTCCGGCCCGACAAAGACCTTTCATCGCGCACTTTTTTCCGCGACAATCGATCGGCCCGGCCGCGGCGGCCGCCGCGGCCGGGCGCACAACACCAATCATTCGAGAGAGGGCCGTTTCCCATGACCGCTACCCGATTCGCGGCGCCCGCCCGTGCGCGCCGTCCGCTCGTGCACGCGCTGGCCGCGTGCGCCCTGTCGCTCGGCATCCCGCTGGCCGCGCAGGCCGCGCCACTCACACCCGAACAGACCGTCGACATTTATCTGGGCGCCATCGTCAACAACGACGCGGCCAAGGTCGAGCAATTCAACGACTCGGTGCGTGCGAGCGCCGATCCGAAGGATGCCCGGAACATGTTGTTGCCGGCCGACATGTACGGCGACATGCGTGAACAGATGCTCGGGCAGGTAATGGCGATGCTGTCGGAATCCGGGCGCGAGGCGCTGGCGCCGTCGCTCGACTCGATGGTGGTCGCGTACACGGGCGCGTTGCGGCGCTCGCAATGCAACGCCACCGGTGTAAAGCGCACGCCGGGCGCAGGCGGGAATGGGCAGGACCGTGTCACGGTCAGTTTCGAGTGCAAGGTGGCTGACGTCACGCCGCCGGGAGACGAGGCCATGAAAGCGCGCGCGAGCGCGAAAACCGACCCGCAGCGCTTCGCGGCGGCCAAAACGATATACACGGGCCTTGCGCGCGCGTTCAACGACGCACCGGTCAGCCGGCGCATCACGGGGCAGGTGGAGATGGTCGGTTCGGACAGCAAGGGCTGGACGACCGACAGCCCCGAAAGCCTGCTGAAGCCCGTCGTCGACGCGCTGTCCGGACCGGTCGTCGCGGCGATCGCCGCCAGCCAGCAATGAGGCCGCCGCGCCAGCCCGATCGATTCGACACCGACATGACCCGACCGATGAACGTCACCATTCATGCGCGCCGCGGCGCGCGTTTTCCGTTGTTCCAGGCCGCGCGGGCGGCCGTGCTGTCCGCGTTCGTCGCGGCCGGTGCCGCGCACGCGGCGGTGCTGACGCCCGAGCAGACCACCGATCTGTATCTCGGTACCTTCGTCAACGGCGACGTCGCCAAGGCGGTGCAGTTCAACGATGCAATGCGCACGCGCTTCAAAGGCAAGGACGCGCTCGACGTCGCGGCCATCCCGAAGCTCGGCGACACGATGCGCGACAACGTGATCGCCGCGCTGCTGTCGAAGATGCCGGCCAGGTCTCGTGCGGCGTTGCGCGCACCGGTCAGCGCGTCGATCACGTCGTATCAGCATGTGCTGGCCCGTTCCGAATGCAAGGCGACCGGTTCGACGCAGAAGCCGAACGAGTATGTGGAGGGCGAATCCATCGCGACGGTCGATTTTTCGTGCCGTGTCGTGGACGTGGGGCCCGGCGTGAAGGCGCTGAAGGAGAAGCTCGGCAACCCGCGCCTGAAGACCGACAAGGCCCGGACGGCCTTCCTCGCCGAGTTTTTCTCCGGCATGGCGCACGTCTACGACGAGGCGCCGATGGACCGCACCGTGACGGGGCAGGTCGATCTCTACGGCACGAACGAGAAGGGCTGGCTCACGGGCTCTCCGGGTGACGTGCTGTCGCCGCTGGTCGACGCACTGCTGGATCCGATCGGCTCGGCGGGCGGCGAAGCCGGCAAGTAAGCGGCTTGATCGCGGCCGCTGCACATGGTCGGCGTGCCGCGCATTCGAACGGGGAGTGAACGATGAGGATCCTCACACGAGGGATGCGGGTTGCCGCGGTGGTTGTGGCGGTGTGCGGCGCGGCCGTGGCGGGGGCGAGCGCCGCCGAACCGGCCTCGTTGCCAGGTTCGCCGGCGGCGCACGCGGCCGTCGAGCGGCTGCTCGCCGATCTGCGCACGCGCTCGACGCCAGGCCAGTATGCTGCGGTGGCCCGCGCGATTCACACGTCGCCGGCGCTGGCGGCGCAACTGGACGAACTGGTCGAGGCCGGCCTGCTGACGCGCATCGCGGTCGACAACGGCGAGCCCGCGCTCGGCAGGACGACCGGCGCGTTGCGCAACGGGAGCGTGTGGATCCTGACGCCGGCGTTCGTCGCGAACCAGGCGCCGCGGCGCCTGTTCGACGTCGTGGAGGCCGACGACATCCTGCCGGACAACATGGTGTTCGCGCTCGGCTACATGGCATGGCGCGCGAAGCACGATGCCGATGTGAGCCGCGCGGCCGACGCGCTGCGGGCGTCGGACGACAGCGTGGACGCGAAGAAGCAGCAATGGATCGACCTGAACACGCGGATCGACGCCGGCGGCTTCATCCAGGGCTGGAACGACACGGTGGACGCGGCCACGTTCCAGCATGACGGCCGGCCGATCGGCATCGTGCCGGCGGTACAGATGATGATGAACCTGCGCTATCGCGGCCCGCTGCTCAAGGCGATCCGGGCGACACCGCCGGCCCGGACGCTGCGGATCACCGGGCCGGCGCTCGCGCTCGACGCGGACAACCTAGACGCGCTGGCGTCGGCGCTCAAGACTTCCCCCGTCATCGATATCGAGCCGTTGAGCGTGGCGCGCTGACCCGCGTCGCCGTGCGCCGTCGTCATGCCGCGGCGCGTGCCCGGCCGCGTATCGCCATCACCACCCGCCCCAGCGCGCCGCGAGCGCCGCGAGCACCGCCGCACCGGCCGTCTCGGTGCGCAGCACGCGGGGCCCGAGCGACAGCGCGGTGAACCCGCGTGCGCGGGCCGCGTTTTCCTCGTCCGGCGACAGCCCGCCTTCCGGCCCGATCAGCAGCGTGACGGCTGCCGCAGGCGGCGCGTCGGGCAGCGACGCGAACGGGATGCTCGCGCGCGGCGACAGCAGCAGCCGCAGTTCGCCGTCGGCCGGCGCGGCCGGCAGCGTATCGAGCCACGCGTTGAAGCCGGTGACCTGCGCGACGTCGGGCACGCGGTTGCGCCCGCATTGTTCGCACGACGCGCGCACGACGCCGCGCCAGTGCGCGACACGCTTGTCCGCGCGCTCGCCGGCGAGCTTCACGACGCCGCGCGCGGTCGACAGCGGCACGACCGCGGCAACGCCGAGCTCGACGGCTTTCTCGATCACCCAGTCCATCTTGTCGCCGCCGGCGATGCCTTGCGCGAGTGTCACGCGATAAGGCGGCTCGGCTTCGGCCGGCTCGAACGTGTCGATCTGTGCGAGCGCGCTGCGCTTGTCGATCTCGACGAGCCGCGCGCGGTACTGGCCGCCCGAGCCGTCGAACAGCGCGAGCACGTCGCCGGGCTGCAGGCGCAGCACCTGCGCGTGGCGCGCGACATCGGCCGGCAACGCGAGCGTGGCGTCGGCGCGCAGTGCCGCGTCGACGAAAAAGCGCGGCACGGCCGCGGTGGTGGTGGCTTCGTTCATGCGTGTAGCGGTTGGGGTCATGCGTCGAGACGGCGCCCGAGCGCCCATCGGTAGCCGTCGAGATCCTCGATCTGCGCGAACCGGTCGCCCCAGAACTGATCCTGCGGCGGGCTCAGCGATTTCGCGCCCGCGTCGAGCGCGCGCTGCCAGGTGGCGTCGACGTCGTCGACATACAGGTAGAACGACTGCGGCGCGGTGGCGTTCGCGCTCTTCGGCGTGAGTGCGGTCGAGCCGAACGCACCCTCGGGCGCGAACATCACGATCAGCTGGCCGCGGTAGGCCATCTCGACGTGCATGATCGCGCCGTCCTCGTCGTGCACGTCGCGCAGCTCGAAGCCGAATGCGGCCTTGAAGAAATCGATGGCCGCGCGCGCGTTGCGTACGGCCAGGTAGGGTGTCAACCAAGGCACGTTGGCCGGACGTGGATCGGTCATGAAAATCTCCTGTGTGGGCGCTTCGGCGCGTGCGCTGATTCCATGCTTCGGCGTTCGTTCAGGGGGCGGCGCGGCGTCCGGGGCGACTCGCCCCGGTGCTGCACGTCACGCATTTTGCGAAGACCCGACGGGAAAGCGAAGCGAGGCGGCCGCGCCGACGCTCAGCGGCGAACGCCCAGTGTATCGCGCAGCGCGCGCGGCAGGGCAAAGAGGGACGCATGCAGCCGGGCGTCGTAGTAGCGCAAACCCTGGACGCGGCGGGCCGCGAGCCGTTCGTCGACGTCATGCGCGAACAGCGCGGCCGCATCGAGCGTGTCGCTTGCGATCGCCATCAGCCACTGCGAGCCGTATAGCGGCACGTGCGCGGACAACGGATCGACGACCGAGAAGCTCGCGCGCAGGTCGTCGAGCAGCGCGGCGATGCGCGCCGCGTGGAACAGCGGCGAGCCGAGGTGCATCGAGATCGCGCCGCGCGGCGTCAGGATCCGCTTGAGCCGCGCATAGAACTCGCGCGTGTAGAGGCCGGCCGCCGGCGAATCGGGCGGCGTGAGGTCGAACACGACGAGATCGAAATGCTCGACGGTCGACGTGACGAAATGCGCGGCGTCGCCGATCACGACCTCGACGCGCGGGTCGTCGAGCGCGCCCTGGTGCACGTCGTCGAGATAACGGCGCGCCATGCCGACCACTTCGTCGTCGAGCTCCGCGACGACGATCCGCTCGATGCATGCGTGCTTGAGCAACTGGCGCGCGGCGCCGCCGTCGCCGCCGCCGAGCACGAGCGCCTTCCTCGGGCATGGATGCGCGAGCGCGGCCGGGTGCGTCATGCACTCGTGGTACACGTATTCGTCGCCGACCGACGTCATCGGCCGGCCGTCCAGCGTAAACAGGCGGCCGAGCTGCGGCGTTTCCCAGACTTCGATCTGCTGGTGCGGCGACGCGACGTGCGCGAGCCGACGGGCGTTCGGGAAGCCGTACGTGGCGTCGGGCGTGGGATGAAAAAGAAGGGTCGTGCTCACGGGCGGGCCGCCAGGGCAGGGAGTTCCGACGTCTGAATTATAGGAGGCGGGCGGTTTGACGGAAAACCGTGCCGGAACACTACGCGCCGACAAGGGAAATGTCAGGCCATCTGTTAAAATGACGAGCTTTGCAGCCTCGTCCGTAGGCTCCGTCCGCTTCGCGTCCGTCAGGCGCCGCACCGCGCGCCGGGAACGATCGACGCCCGAGCTTCCGGATGCCGCCGTGCCCCGTTTCCTCGACTCGTTCTCCGGACTCGACATGACGACTTCGTCTCCCGCCTCTACCACCCTGATGGCCAACGCGATCCGCGCGCTCGCGATGGACGCCGTCCAGCAAGCGAACTCCGGCCACCCCGGCATGCCGATGGGCATGGCCGAAATCGGCGTCGCGCTCTGGTCGCGCCACCTGAAGCACAACCCGACGAACCCGCACTGGGCGGACCGCGACCGCTTCGTGCTGTCGAACGGCCATGGCTCGATGCTGCTGTACTCGCTGCTGCACCTGACCGGCTACGACCTGCCGATCGAAGAGCTGAAGAACTTCCGCCAGCTGCACTCGAAGACGCCGGGCCACCCGGAATACGGCATCACGCCGGGCGTCGAGACGACCACCGGCCCGCTCGGCCAGGGTCTCGCGAACGCGGTCGGCATGGCGCTCGGCGAAGCGCTGATGGCCGACGAGTTCAACCGTGACGGCGCGAAGATCGTCGATCACCACACGTACGTGTTCCTCGGCGACGGCTGCCTGATGGAAGGCATCTCGCACGAAGCCTGCTCGCTCGCGGGCACGCTGAAGCTGAACAAGCTGATCGCGCTGTACGACGACAACGGCATCTCGATCGACGGCGACGTCGTGAACTGGTTCCACGACGACACCCCGAAGCGCTTCGAAGCCTACGGCTGGAACGTGATCCCGAACGTGAACGGCCATGACGTCGACGCGGTCGACGCGGCCATCGCGAAGGCGAAGCTGTCGGACAAGCCGACGCTGATCTGCTGCAAGACGGTGATCGGCCAGGGCGCGGCCACGAAGGCCGGCGGCCACGACGTGCACGGCGCGGCACTCGGCGCGGAAGAAATCGCGAAGACGCGCGAAGCGCTCGGCTGGAAGTGGGAGCCGTTCGTGATCCCGCAGGAAGTCTACGCGGCATGGGATGCGAAGGAAGCCGGCAAGCGCGCCGAAACCGAATGGGACGCGACGTTCGCCGCCTATCGCGCGAAGTTCCCGGCAGAAGCCGCCGAATTCGAGCGCCGGATGGCCAACAAGCTGCCGGCCGACTGGGCTGAAAAGGCCGCGGCGATCATCGCCGGCGCGAACGAGCGCGCCGAGACGGTCGCGACCCGCAAGGCGTCGCAGCAGGCGATCGAAGGGCTGGCTGCCGCGCTGCCGGAGCTGCTCGGCGGCTCGGCCGACCTGACCGGCTCGAACCTGACCAACTGGAAGGCGTCGAAGGCCGTCCGCGCGAATCCGGAAGGCCCGGGCGTCGTGCTGGGCAACCACATCAACTACGGCGTGCGCGAATTCGGCATGAGCGCCGCGATCAACGGCCTCGCGCTGCACGGCGGCCACAAGCCGTTCGGCGGCACGTTCCTGACGTTCTCCGACTACAGCCGCAACGCGCTGCGCGTGGCCGCGCTGATGAAGGTGCCGTCGATCTTCGTGTTCACGCACGATTCGATCGGCCTCGGCGAAGACGGCCCGACGCACCAGTCGATCGAGCACGTGTCGAGCCTGCGCCTGATCCCGAACCACGACGTGTGGCGTCCGGCCGACACGGTCGAGACGGCCGTCGCGTGGACCCACGCGGTCGCCGCCGACCGTCCGTCGAGCCTGATCTTCAGCCGCCAGAACCTGGCATTCAACCCGCGTACCGATGCGCAGATCGCGAACATCGAGAAGGGCGGCTACGTGCTGAAGGACTGGGACGAAGAGATCGTCGCGCGCAAGATCATCCTGATCGCGACGGGCTCGGAAGTCGAACTCGCGATGAAGGCCGTCGAGCCGCTCGCGCAGCAAGGCATCGCGGCACGCGTCGTGTCGATGCCGTCGACCAACGTGTTCGACCGCCAGGACGCCGAATACCGCGAACGCGTGCTGCCGCACGGCGTGCGCCGTGTCGCGATCGAAGCGGGCGTGACGTCGTTCTGGCACAAGTACGTCGGCCTCGAAGGCGGCGTCGTCGGGATCGACACGTTCGGCGAATCGGCACCGGCCGGCGTACTGTTCAAGTACTTCGGCTTCACCGTCGAGCACGTCGTCGAGACCGCCAAGGCCGTGCTGGCCTAAAGAGATACGCGACGCGCGCCACCCCTCGCGCGCGTCGCACGTGAAGCTGCACGAAACGAATTTTTTCAGCCATCAGGAGATAGACCATGACGATTCGCGTCGCAATCAACGGCTACGGCCGTATCGGCCGCAACACGCTGCGCGCGTTCTATGAAAACGGCAAGAAGCACGATCTCGAGATCGTCGCGATCAACGACCTGGGCGATGCGAAGACCAACGCGCACCTGACCCAGTACGACACCGCGCACGGCAAGTTCCCGGGCGAAGTGTCGGTCGACGGCGATTACCTCGTCGTGAACGGCGACAAGATCCGCGTGCTGGCGAACCGCAACCCGGCAGAACTGCCGTGGGGCGAGCTGGGCGTCGACGTCGTGATGGAATGCACGGGCTTCTTCACGACGAAGGAAAAGGCGAGCGCGCACCTGAAGGGCGGCGCGAAGAAGGTCATCATCTCGGCACCGGGCGGCAAGGACGTCGACGCGACGATCGTCTACGGCGTGAACCACGACGTGCTGAAGGCCGAGCACACCGTCATCTCGAACGCATCGTGCACGACGAACTGCCTCGCGCCGCTCGTCAAGCCGCTGAACGACAAGATCGGCCTCGAAACCGGCCTGATGACGACGATCCACGCTTACACCAACGACCAGGTGCTGACGGACGTCTATCACGAAGACCTGCGCCGCGCGCGTTCGGCTACCCACAGCCAGATCCCGACGAAGACGGGCGCGGCTTCGGCCGTCGGCCTCGTGCTGCCGGAACTGAACGGCAAGCTCGACGGTTACGCGATCCGCGTCCCGACGATCAACGTGTCGATCGTCGACCTGTCGTTCATCGCGAAGCGCGACACGACGGTCGAGGAAGTCAACGCGATCATGAAGGAAGCATCGGAAGGCGCGCTGAAGGGCATCCTCGGCTACAACGACGCACCGCTGGTGTCGATCGACTTCAACCACAACCCGGCTTCGTCGACGTTCGACGCAACGCTGACCAAGGTGTCGGGCCGCCTCGTGAAGGTGTCGAGCTGGTACGACAACGAGTGGGGTTTCTCGAACCGCATGCTGGATACGGCTGTCGCATTCGCGAACGCGAAGTAATCCCGCACGTTGCGCGGCCGCCGCAAGGCGGCCGGCGTGGCGAACGAGCCCGGCCCGGTTTTCCGGCCGGGTTTTTTATTGCCCGGCATTCGCCGTCACGTGTTCGAGCGCGTCGACGAACGCGCGCTTCAGCGGGCTGTCGAGATCGGTCCACGCGAGGCCGATACCGGTGCGGTGCCCGGCCAGGTCGAGCGGCCGCGCGAGCACGTTCGGCGGCAGCGCGCTGGCAGCCTCCGCCGGCATCAGCCCGATCCCCATCCCCGCCGCGACGAGCGCGAGCATCGTCGTGAACTCCCCGAACTCCTGCGCGATCTCGAGCGTCGTGCCCGCGCGGCTCAGCGCGAGCAGCATGTCGTCGTGAAAGCCCGGCGCGTAGCGGCGCGCGAGCACGAACGCGGGCTGGCCGCGCAGCGCGGCCGGCGGGATGGCGTCGTGCGCGGCGAGCGGATGGTCGAGCGGCAGCGCGACGACGAAGCCTTCCTCGAGCACCACGCGCGTGTCGATGCCCGCATACGCGGCCGGCAGCCGGATCATCCCGAAATCGATCCGCCGGTCGCGCAGCGCGGCGACCTGGTCGGGCGTCGGCATGTCCTTCAGTTCGAGCGTGATCAGCGGATAGCGCTCGCGCATCGTGCGCAGCACGGCCGGCAGCAGCGCGGGCAGCACCGACGACACGAACGCGATCCGCAGCGTGCCGATCTCGCCGCGGCTCGACAGCCGCGCCATCTGTTCCGCGCGCGCGGCCTGCTGCAGCGTGGCGCGTGCCTCGGGCAGGAACACGCGCCCCGTCTCGCTCAGTTCGACCTTGTGCCGGTCGCGCTCGAACAGGCGTGCGCCGAGTTCTTCCTCGAGCGCCTTGATCTGCATGCTCAGCGCGGGTTGCACGATGAACAGGCGTTGCGCGGCGCGCCCGAAATGCAGTTCTTCCGCGAGCGTGACGAAGGCGCGCAATTGCTTGAGTTCCATGGGCGGCGGGCAGGCGTGGGCGGTAATCAGATTTCATGATAACCGGATCAAAAAAGACCATTGGCGCGGTGCCCGGCCGGCGGCCGAAGATACCGTCAACACGAGACCGGCCGCGATGGGCCGCCGGCTCGACTGGCACGAGGAGACACGCATGACCCACGCGCTCGAACGGTTCCGCCTTGACGGCCGCCGCGCACTGATTACCGGTTCCGGACGCGGGATCGGGCTGACGCTCGCCCGCGGGCTGGCCGAAGCCGGCGCGGCGATCGTCATCAACGATCGCAATGAGGAGAAGGCCGCGACGCTCGTGCGGCATCTGCGCGAGGAAGGTTTCACGGCCGACTACGCGGTATTCGACGTCGCCGAGCACGCGCAGGTGCGTGCGGCGATCGACGATTTCGAGGCGCGCGTCGGCGCGATCGACATCCTCGTGAACAACGCGGGCATCCAGCGCCGCGCGCCGCTCGACGCATTCGAACCCGACGACTGGCAGGCACTGATGCGCGTGAACCTCGACGGCGTGTTCAACGTCGCGCAGGCGGTGGCGCGGCACATGATCGCCCGCGGCCGCGGGAAGATCATCAACATCTGCTCGGTGCAGAGCGAGCTCGCGCGGCCGACGATCGCGCCGTATGCCGCGACCAAGGGCGCGGTGCGGATGCTGACCAAAGGGATGTGCGCCGACTGGGCGCGCCACGGCATCCAGGCGAACGGCCTCGCGCCCGGCTATTTCGAAACCGAACTCAACCGCGCGCTGGTCGACGACGCCGCGTTCTCCGACTGGCTGTGCAAGCGCACGCCGGCCGGCCGCTGGGGGCGCGTCGACGAGCTGTGCGGGGCGGCGATCTTCCTCGCATCGGCCGCGTCCGATTTCGTGAACGGCCAGACGCTGTTCGTCGACGGCGGCCTGACCAGCGCCGTCTGAGCGGCGGCGCGAGCGCGCCAAGCGCGCAGCGCCGTTGCGCCGGTCGCGGGCGGCATCCGAATTCCCAGAAGAGCCCGCCGCACGAGCGGGCCGATGTCCCGGTCGCGATACGCGGCCGGGTTCCGGAACGGAAGGCAGGAGACAGGAGACAACGATGGATCGCATTTCCCCGCCGCCCGCGCGGCACGATGCAGGGTCCGGTGCGCCGGGCGAGACCGTCGAGCGCCGTGGCGTCGACACGAAGCAGCTCAACCGCGCGGCATGGACCTGCTCGCTCGGCAGCGCGCTCGAATACTACGATTTCGCGTTGTACACGCTCGCATCGGCGCTGGTTTTCGGGCCGCTGTTCTTTCCCGCGCAGACCGCCGAGATGCGGCTGATCGCGAGCTTCGGCACCTACTTCGTCGGCTTTGCGGTGCGCCCGCTCGGCGGGGTCGTGTTCGGCGTGCTCGGCGACCGGATCGGCCGCAAGTTCGTGCTGACGGCGACGGTGCTGCTGATGGGCGTCGCGAGCACGCTGATCGGCGTGCTGCCGACCTTCGAAACGGCGGGCTACTGGGCCCCCGGGCTGCTCGTGCTGCTGCGCATCCTGCAGGGCCTCGGTGCCGGTGCCGAGCAGGCCGGCGCCGCGGTGCTGATGACCGAATACGCGCCGCCCGGCAAGCGCGGCTTCTATGCGTCGCTGCCGTTCCTGGGCATCCAGCTCGGCACGGTGCTGGCGGCCGCGGTCTATTTCCTGCTGCTCGCCAACCTCGACCGCGTCACCGACGGCTGGGGCTGGCGCGTGCCGTTCCTGTTCAGCGCGGTGATCGTCGCGGTCGGGATCTACATGCGCGTGCGGCTGCACGAGTCGCCGACCTTCGTGCGGCTCGAGAAGCGTGCGCAGGTATCGGCGAATCCGCTGAAGAGCGCCGTGCAGCATTCGAAGCGCTCGCTGCTGATCGGCATCGGCCTGCGGATGGCCGAGAACGGCGGCTCGTCGATCTACCAGGCGCTCGCCGTCAGCTATCTCGCGGGCGTGATCGGCATGAAGGGGCCGATCGGCGCGCTCGCGCTGGTGTGCGCGGCGACCGTCGGCGCATGTACGGTGCCGCTGGCGGGCCGGCTCAGCGACCGCTTCGGCCGCGTGCGCGTGTATCGCACGTTCGCGTGGCTGCAGCTCGCGCTCGCGTTCCCGGTGTGGTGGATCTTCAGCCAGGGGAACGTGGTCGCGAGCGTGATCGCGATCTCGGTCGCGCAGGGCTTCGCGAACTGGGGGATGCTCGGCGCGCAGGCCGCGCTGCTGCCCGAACTGTTCGGCGCGCGCCATCGCTACATGGGCGTGTCGTTCTCGCGCGAAGTGTCGTCCGTGCTCGCGGGCGGGATCGCACCGCTCGTCGGCGCGACGATCATCGCGACCGTGATCGCGCTGCACGGCGGCGATCACGCGGCCGGCGTGCGCGCCTGGGTGCCGATCGCCGCGTACCTGGTGCTGCTGACGCTGATCACGCTGTTCACGACGTCGCGGATGCCCGAAACGCTGAACCGCGATCTCGACGATCCGCTCGACGCGGCGCAGGTGGCGCAGGCCCCGGGCGCCGATGCGCTCGCGCGGCACGCATGAACGGGCCGGGCGGCTGACGCGGCCCGGCCTGCCTTCGTATTCCACTTACCTCGACAGGAGCAAGCGCAGATGGCGCACGAATCGACCCAGCGGCCCGAACTGCTGATGACGGGCCCTTACCAGCCGTGGGACGACGCATGGCTGTCGGCAGGTTATGACGTCCACCGGCTGTGGGAAGCCGCCGACCGCGCGGCGTTCCTCGCCGAACACGGCGCCGGCGTGCGCGCGATCGCGACACGCGGCGATCTCGGCGCGAATGCCGCGCTGATCGCCGCGCTGCCGAAGCTCGAGATCATCGCGTGCTACGGCGTCGGCACCGATGCGATCGACCTGGCCGCCGCGCGCGAGCGCGGCATCCGCGTGACGAACACGCCCGACGTGCTGACCGGCGACGTGGCCGACCTCGGTGTCGGGCTCGCGCTCGCGCTGATGCGCCGCATCGGCGCCGGCGACGCATACGTGCGTTCCGGTGCCTGGCGCGACGGCGACATGCCGCTCGTCACGCGGCTGTATGGCAAGCGCGTCGGCGTGGTCGGCTTCGGCCGGATCGGCTCGACGGTTGCGCGCCGGCTGTCGGGCTTCGACGTCGAGCTCGGCTACTTCGACGTCGCGCCGCGCGCGGACAGCCCGCACCGCTTTTTCGGCGACCTCGCCGAGCTGGCCGGCTGGTGCGACCTGCTGATCGTCACGCTCGCGGGCGGGCCGGCGACGCGTCACCTCGTCGGCGCCGCCGTGCTCGACGCGCTCGGGCCGCAAGGCTATCTGGTGAACGTGTCGCGCGGCACGACCGTCGACGAACCCGCGCTGCTCGACGCGCTCGAACGCGGTGCGATCGCCGGTGCGGCGCTCGACGTGTTCTGGAACGAGCCGCGCATCGACCCGCGTTTCCTCGCGTTGCCGAACGTGCTGCTGCAGCCGCACCATGCGAGCGGCACGATCGAGACGCGCCAGGCGATGGGCTGGCTGGTGCGCGACAACCTTGCCGCGCACTTCGCCGGCGTGCCGCTGGTCACGCCGGTCGTCTGAGGAGGCTGTCATGCGTATGCGTTGCATGTGTGTCGTGATCCACGGGCCGAACGACCTGCGGGTGGAAGAGCAGGACGCGGGCGAGATCGGCCCGGGGCAGGTGCGCGTCGAGGTCGCGATGGGCGGCATCTGCGGCTCCGATCTCCATTACTTCCGGCACGGCGGCTTCGGTGCGATCCGTCTGCAGCAGCCGATGGTGCTCGGCCACGAGGTCGCCGGCACGGTCGCGGAAGTCGCGCCGGACGTGACGTCGGTGAAGGTCGGCGATCGCGTCGCCGTCAATCCGAGCCGGCCGTGCGGTGCGTGCCGCTACTGCCTCGAAGGGCTGCCGAACCAGTGCCTCGACATGCGCTTCTACGGCAGCGCGATGCGGATGCCGCACGTGCAGGGCGCATTCCGCAACGCGCTCGTGTGCGACGCGGTGCAGTGCGTGAAGGTTGCCGATCACGTGCCGATGTCGCTCGCGGCGCTCGCCGAACCGTTCGCGGTCGGGCTGCACGCGGTGTCGCGCGCGGGCCCGCTGATCGGCAAGCGCGTGCTCGTGTCGGGCTGCGGGCCGATCGGCGTGCTCGCGGTCGCGGCGGCGCGCGTGCACGGCGCGGCGGAGATCGTCGCGACCGACGTCGTCGAGGCGCCGCTGGAAGTGGCGAGCGCGCTCGGCGCCGACCGCACGATCAACGCGGCGGCCGACGCCGGATGGGTCGAGCGCTACAGCGCCGACAAGGGCACGTTCGACGTGATGATCGAGTGTTCGGGCAATGCGCGCGCGCTGCGCGACGGGCTGGACGTGATGCGTCCGCGCGGGCTCGTCGTGCAGCTCGGGCTCGGCGGCGACGTCAGCCTGCCGCAGAACGTCGTGGTCGCGAAGGAGCTGTCGATCTGCGGTTCGTTCCGCTTTCACACGGAATTCGCGCTCGCGGTGCAGCTCATCAATGCGGGGCGCGTCGACCTGCGGCCGGCCGTCACGCGCGTGTTCCCGATGCGCGACGCGAACCTCGCGTTCGAACTGGCCGGCGACCGGCAGCGTGCGATGAAGGTGCTGATCGATTTCGTCGACGAGGCTGCGTGACGGTCGCGCACTGGCGCGCGACTGTCTCGACGCGATCGTGAAAAGGGCACGCCCGCGCTTCGCGGGGCGTGCCCTTTTTCAGGGTGACGAGAAAGCGCCCCGCTGAATTACTGCGTGACCTGCCGCACGCCGACGCGCTGCGACGCGAGCCACAACACGACCAGCACGCCCGCGAGCGCCGCGCCCGCGATGCACACGCCGCGCCAGCCGTCGATGCCGTACGCGACGCTCGCCGCGAACGACCCGAGCGCGCCGCCGATGAAGTAGCTCGTCAGGTAGATCGTCGTCACGCGGCTGCGCGCGTTGCCGGCCAGTGCATAGATCACGCTCTGGTTCGAGATGTGGACGCCCTGCACGCCGACGTCGAGCAGCAGGATGCCCGCGATCAGCGCCGCGAGCGAGTGCGCGCCGGCCGCGATCAGCGCGAACGACGCGAGCACGGCCGCCGCGAACAACCCCGTCGCCGCATTGCCGTGTCCGCGATCGACCAGCCGGCCGGCCGACGTTGCCGCGAGCGCGCCCACCGCGCCGACGACGCCGAACAGGCCGATCTGCCCTTCGGAATAGCTGTACGGCGGCTGGCTCAGCAGGAACGTGAGGCCCGTCCACAGCAGGCTGAAGCACGCGAACACGAGCGCGCCGTAGGCGGAGCGCAGCGCGATCAGCGGTTGCGCGCGCACCAGCGCGACGAGCGACTTCATCAGCGCCGCATAGTCGACGCGCGCGTCGCGGCGATCCTTCGGCAGCTTCACGGCGAGCACGGCCGTCAGCGCGAGCACCATCACCGCGGCGATGCCGTACACGGCCCGCCAGCCGAACCCGTCGGCGATCGCACCGGCCGCGACGCGCGCGAGCAGGATGCCGAGCAGCAGCCCGCTCATCACGGTGCCGACCGCGCGGCCGCGCGAGCGCGCGTCGGCGAGCGACGCCGCGAACGGCACCAGCAGCTGCGTCGAACAGGTGACGAAGCCGACCGCGACGTTCGCGACGACGAACATCGTGAAGTTCGTGCTGAACGTGACCGCGGCCAGCGCGACGACGTTGAGCATCAGCAGCCGCACGATCAGCGTGTGGCGGTTGACCGCGTCGCCGAGCGGGACGATCAGCAGCAGGCTCGCCGCATACCCGAGCTGCGTCAGCGTGACGAGATAGCCGAGTTCGGTCGGCGCGCGGCCGAAGCTGTGCGCGATCGCGGCGAGCAGCGGCTGCGCGTAGTAGATGTTGCCGATGACGATGCCGCACGCGCACGCGAACAGCAGCGTCATGCCGCGGGTCAGGGGAGGGTGGTTGTCTTGATGCGGTTCCATGGTCGCGAAAAACAGCGGCGCCGGCCGGCGGCACGGGGCCGTCGGTTGCGCGGGGTGGCGGAAATCGGGGCCGGCGTCAACGGATCGGCGGTGAACCGATGCGCGCCGGGCGGATCGCGGCCGGGCCCGGATCGGGCGGGCGGCGGATCGTCGTGCGGCGGGCGCAGGCAGGCGGGCCCGGGCGGGCCGTTCCGGTGCGGAAAGCAGGTGCGATGTGCCGGAACGGATGTGCGTATGATGCGGGAATCGAACCATAGCGTCCAAGACTGGATCGTTATGGTCTTCATTGGCAAAACCAATACACCGGCCGCCATGCTACTGCGCCACATCCGCTATTTCCTGGCCGTCGCCGAGCAGCGCAGTTTCACGCGCGCGGCCGACGCGCTGCACGTGTCGCAGCCGACGCTGTCGCAGCAGGTCCGCCAGCTCGAGGACACGCTGGGCGTGCAGCTGTTCGACCGCTCGGGCCGCATGGTGCAACTCACGGAGTTCGGCGAGGTCTATGCGCGCCACGCGCGTGCCGCGCTGCACGAACTCGATACGGGGCAGCGCGCGCTGCACGACGTCGCCGGCCTCGGCAGCGGGTCGTTGCGGCTCGCGATGATGCCGACCTTCGCGGCCTACCTGAGCGGCTCGCTGATCGACGCGTTCCATGCCGACTATCCGAACGTCGCGCTGACGATCGACGCGATGCCGCAGGAACGCATCGAGGCGCTGCTCGCCGAGGACCGGCTCGACGCGGGCTTCGCGTTCATGCCGCCGCGCGCGCCGGACGTCGACGCACTGCCGCTGTGGGACGAGCCGCTCGCGCTCGTGACGGGCCGCACGCACCGTCTTGCGCGGCGGCGCCGCGCGCTGACGCCGGCCGAGCTCGGCGGCGAGCCGCTGGTGCTGCTGAGCCGCGCGTTCGCGACGCGCGAGAGCATCGACCGCTATTTCATCGAGCACGGCGCGAGGCCGAAGATCGCGATCGAGACGAATACGGTCAGCGCGGTGCTGGAGCTCGTGCGGTGCGGCCGGCTCGCGACGGTGCTGCCCGACGCGGTCGCGCGCGAGAGTGCCGACCTGTGCGCGCTGGAGATCGATCCGCCGCTGCCCGCGCGCACGGCTGCGCTGCTGACACGCAAGGGCGCGTACCGCAGCGTCGCGGCGCGCGCGTTCATCGAGCGTGCGCTCGCGTATCGCGATCCGTCGGGAGGCTGACCGGTACGACGGGGCGGCGCGCGGCCGCCCGGGCCGTCAGGTGCGCGGTGTCGGGAAGAAGATGCCCGCGCGTTGCGCGGCGTTCGCGATGTGCGTTTCGATCGCGGTGCCCGCGGCGGCGGCATCGCGTGCGATCAGCGCGTCGACGATCGCGCGGTGCTCGGTCCACGTCGACAGCAGCAGCTCGCGCCGGTAGAACGGCATGCGCTGGCTTTCCTTCATGATGTCGGCGCTGCTGCGCAGGATCGATTCGATCGCCGCGTTGCCCGCGAGATGGATGATCCGCATGTGGAAGTCGAAGTCGAGCTGCGATGCCGCGTCGAGCTCGCTTTCGGTGAGCGCGACGTGCAGGTCGGCGAGATTGTCCTCGAACCACGCGATGTCGTCGTCGGTGAC
Organism: Burkholderia sp. AU4i; assembly: GCF_000466765.1. Taxonomy (NCBI): domain Bacteria; kingdom Pseudomonadati; phylum Pseudomonadota; class Betaproteobacteria; order Burkholderiales; family Burkholderiaceae; genus Burkholderia; species Burkholderia sp. AU4i. The sequence goes on from NZ_ASSI01000064.1 coordinate 20,204, forward strand.
GACGTGCGCGGCCATTCGCGCGGCGAATCCTTCGAGCGCGTAGCGCATCTGGTAGGTATCGGGCGGCGACGACTGCTCGGCGAACCGCCACGCATGGGCGGCCGTGGCCTGCGCGCTTTCGACATACACGCCCTTGCCCGCGCGGATGCGCAGCATCCCGAGCGCCTCGAGCGTCGACAGCGCCTCGCGCAGCGACGCGCGGCTGATCTCCAGCTCCTCGGAGAGCTGGCGCTGGGCCGGCAGCAGGCTGCCGACCGGATACACGCCTGCCTCGATCCGGTCGCGGATCGTCGCGATGGCGGCGTCGGTCACGGTGTGCGGAACGTTTTTCATGAGGTGAACTTTGGCCGGTCTGACCGGCATTGTAATCCGCACGCAGGCGGTGCATGAACGCCCTACGGGAAAGCCACGATCTGCCCCTGTCCGGTGCGTGTCGGGCGGGCGGGGAGGGGGTGGGAAATCCCTATTTTGTCCGTCCTTGACGCCACTATATCGGCTTCCTACTATCCACCATAACATCACTGGTCTTACCAGTATGAACAGACGAAACTGCAACCGTTGGATCGGGAGAGCGCCGTGTCGAAATTCCTTAATTCGCTGTTTGGCCGGGTAGTCGTCGCACTTATCCTAGGGATCGCGCTGGGCGCGTTCTTCCCGCATTTCGCCGAGTCGTTGCGACCGCTCGGCGACGGCTTCCTGAAGCTCATCAAGATGGTGATCGGGCCGATCGTATTCTGCGTCGTGGTCAGCGGGATGGCGAACGCGGGCGACCTGAAGAAGGTCGGCCGGGTCGGCCTGAAGGCCGTCATCTACTTCGAGGTGATGACGACGCTCGCGCTCGGCATCGGCCTCGTGCTCGCGTGGGTCACGCGCCCGGGCGTCGGGATGAACATCGACCTGCGCTCGCTCGACGCGTCGTCGCTCGCGTCGTACGCGAAGAACGCCGAGAGCCTGAAGGACACGGCCGGCTACCTGATGAAGATCATCCCCGAGACCGCGATCGACGCGTTCGCGAAGGGCGACATCCTGCAGATCCTCGTGTTCGCGGTGCTGTTCGGTTCCGCGCTGTCGCTGCTCGGCGACAAGGCGCAACGCGTCAACTCGCTGATCGAGGAACTGTCGCACGTGTTCTTCCGGATCATCGGCTTCATCATCAAGCTCGCGCCGCTCGGCGTGCTCGGCGCGATCGCGTTCACGACCGGCAAGTACGGCGTCGCGTCGCTCAAGCAGCTCGGCTACCTGGTCGCGGTGTTCTACCTGAGCTGCTTCGTGTTCGTCACGGTCGTGCTCGGCGTGGTGATGCGGCTCGCGGGTTTCTCGGTGTTCAAGCTGATCCGCTACCTGCGCGAGGAACTGTCGATCGTGCTCGGCACGGCGTCGTCGGACGCGGTGCTGCCGCAGGTGATGCGCAAGCTCGAATACATGGGCGTGAAGGATTCGACGGTCGGCCTCGTGATCCCGACCGGCTATTCGTTCAACCTCGACGGCTTCTCGATCTACCTGACGCTCGCCGTGCTGTTCATCGCACAGGCCACCAACACGCCGCTGTCGACGCACGACCTGATCGTCGTGCTGCTCGTGTCGCTCGTCACGTCGAAGGGCGCGCACGGGATCCCGGGCTCGGCGATCGTGATCCTCGCGGCGACGCTGTCGGCGATCCCCGCGATTCCGGTGCTCGGCCTCGTACTGATCCTGCCGGTCGACTGGTTCGTCGGCATCGCCCGTGCGCTGACCAACCTGATCGGCAACTGCGTCGCGACGGTGGTCGTCGCGGTGTGGGAGAACGACATCGACCGGGCCCGCGCGAAGCGCGTGCTGAACCGCGAGCTGCGCTACGTGCCGGCCGAAGAGGAAGACCGCACGGCACCGGTTGCCGGCGACCAGGCTCACGCGCTCTGAGCGCGACCCTGCGCGGGCGGCTTTGCCCCAGGCCGCCCCGCGCACCAGGCATTCATGTGGCCGGCGCCTCGATGCGCCGGCCCTTCATCAAACTACAGGAGACGACATGGCAGCCCCCATTCTCGATCCGGATGCGCCGGCGTTTACGCGGCGTTACATGAACCTCGCCGACCCGCGCCTCGGGGCGCAGGCGCTCTTTGCCAGCGACGAGTTCTTCGCGCCGAAGGAGCGCATGCTCAATCCCGAGCCGGCCGTGTTCATCCCCGGCAAGTACGACGACCACGGCAAGTGGATGGACGGCTGGGAAACGCGCCGCAAGCGCACGACCGGCCACGACTTCTGCGTGGTGCGGCTCGCGCGGCCGGGCGTGATCCACGGCGTCGACCTCGACACGAGCCATTTCACCGGCAACTTCCCGCCGGCCGCGTCGATCGACGCGTGCGTCGCAGAAGGCGACACGCCGTCCGACAACGCCGAGTGGCGCACGATCGTCCCGGCGACGACGCTGCAGGGCAATTCGCATCACTACGTGAGCGTCGACGATGCGCAGCCTTATACGCACCTGCGCGTGAACCTGTACCCGGACGGCGGCCTCGCGCGGCTGCGCGTGTATGGCCAGCCGCAGCGCGACTGGCGCCAGGTGCCGGCCGGCGAGCTCGTCGACCTCGCGGCGATCGAGAACGGCGGTTACCTGGTGGCCGCAAACAACCAGCACTTCGGCTCGGCATCGCAGATGCTGATGCCGGGGCGCGGCGCGAACATGGGCGACGGCTGGGAAACGCGGCGCCGCCGCGAGCCCGGCAACGACTGGGCGATCGTCGCGCTCGCGCGGCCGGGCATCATCCGGCGCGTCGAGGTCGATACCGCGTTCTTCAAGGGCAATTTCCCCGACCGCTGCTCGCTGCAGGCCGCGAGGGTGGCGGGCGGCACCGACGACTCGCTCGTCACGCAGGCGATGTTCTGGGCCGAACTGCTCGGCGAGCAGAAGCTGTCGATGGACCACGTCCACACGTTCGACCAGCTTGCGGCGCTCGGCCCCGTCACGCACGTGCGTTTCAACATCTTCCCGGACGGCGGCGTGTCGCGCCTGCGTCTGTGGGGCGAACCGGCTTGAAGGAGGGCAACGGCATGAGCGGATCCCGTATCCTGCGCGTCGAGCGCCTGACCCGCGAAGCGTTCGCGCCGTTCGGCGACGTGATCGCGCTCGAAGGCGCGCGCCATTTCCCGATCAACGGCGGCACGACCGAGCGCTTCCACGATCTCGCGACGATCGACGTTTGCGCGGACGGCGGCCGCCCGCTCGTCAGCGTGTTCCGCGCGCAGCCGCGTGCGCTGCCGGTCGCGGTCACGCTGATGGAGCGCCATCCGCATGGCAGCCAGGCGTTCATCCCGCTCGCGGCGGTGTCGCGTTACGCGATCGTCGTCGCGCCGGCCGGCGAGTTCCGGCCCGACGCGATGCGCGCGTTCCTCGCGGAAGGCTGGCAGGGCGTGAACTATGCGAAGGGCGTCTGGCACCATCCGCTGCTCGCGCTGGATGCGGTCAGCGATTTCGTGATCGTCGATCGCGGTGGCCCGCAGCCGAACTGCGATGAAATCCCGCTCGAGCACGCATGGGCGCTCGAGTTCGAGCCGGCCTGCGCGGGCGCGGCATGACGAAGGCGGGCAGGCGGGCCCCTCCGGCGGCCTGATGTCACCCGGGGCCGGCCGGTCAGGCAGCGCGAAGGGTGTGCGAAAGCCTGGGCGGGCCCGCCCTTGGGGCGGCGGGGCGCCGCCGGTTTCCCCGGGCGGGCGCCTCTTGCGTATCCCGAAAAGAAGACGGCCCGGAAGGCGAATTGCCGTCCGGGCCGTGTTGCATGCGCTGCGAGCGCGGCGGATCTCAGTGCTTGCGGTGCGGGCAGTTCTCGGTCGTGCAGGAACCGTACATCGCCAGCGAGTGCTCCTGGAGCCGGAAGCCGCGCTCCTTCGCGATCGCCTGCTGGCGGCTTTCGATCTCGGCGTCGAAGAATTCCTCGACCCGGCCGCAATCGAGGCACACGAGGTGGTCGTGGTGCGAGCCTTCGTTCAGTTCGAACACGGCCTTGCCGGATTCGAAGTTGCTGCGCGACAGCAGGCCGGCTTGCTCGAACTGCGTCAGCACGCGGTAGACGGTGGCAAGCCCGATGTCGAGCTGCTCGTTGAGCAGGTTCCGGTAGACGTCTTCTGCGGTCAGATGGCGCACCGGGCTTTGCTGGAAGATCTCGAGAATCTTGAGGCGCGGTAGGGTGGCCTTTAGCCCGATATTCTTGAGATCCGTCGGATTGGTCATGGCTAGGCATCCCTAGAGTACAATGCAGGGCTTCAATGTTACCGGCTTTTCGCCGTTCCAGAAACACGCGCGGCCTGCGACGCGGGCCTGCACGGTGAGGGAAATGATTCCAGAATCTCTTTCGCACTTTCAGAGGAGCCGCATGCGGAGTGTCATCATCGCTGCCGCCGCCGTTGCCGCGCTGGCTGGTTGTTCGTCGTACGACAGCGTGACGCAGCGCATCGCGCAGAGCATCACCCCCTACCGGATCACCGTCGTGCAAGGCAACTTCGTGTCGCAGGAGAAAGCCTCGCAGCTGCAGGTCGGCATGTCGCGCGAGCAGGTACGCGCGCTGCTCGGCACCCCGCTGCTGGCGGACATGTTCCACGCCGACCGCTGGGATTACCTCTTCTACTTCAAGCGCGGCTCGACGGCGGTCGTCCAGCAGCGCGATCTCGTCGTGACGTTCTCGGGCGATCGCGTCGCGGGCTGGACGGGGGCGGACAACCTGCCTTCGGAACTCGACCTGCTGGCCGACATCGACGGCGACCGTGGCGGCAAGAAGGCGAAGGCGGCCGCAGCGGCGAAGAAAGCCGCCGAGGCTGCCGCCGCCGCGAGCGCCGCACAGGCGGCGAGCGCGCCGGCGCCGGAGACGGTCGCGAGCCCGTCCACCGTGCCGGCGTCCGGCGCGGTGGTCGACCAGGATGCGAACGCGCAGGCCGCCCGCGCGGCGAACCGCGCGACCAACCAGGTGTCGGGCCAGGGCACGGCCGCGCGGCGGTTCACACCGTCCACGCAGGCTTCCGGCGGTGCGCCGGTGCCGGGCGGCCAGCCGCCGGGCGCGGTTCCGGCGATCCAGCCGCAGTTCCAGTTCCATCGTCCGCCGCCGCCGAACGCGTCGAACGAGGCGTCGCCGCCGGTCGGCCCGCAAGGTTCCGACACGCTGCAGAACCAGCCGCTCACCGCGCCGGCGCAGTAAACCCGCGCGCGGAAACAGGGCGGCATGCGCCGCCCGCCTTTAGACCTGTCGTGTAGAAAGCCATGAAGATTGCGATTGCCGGCGCATCGGGCCGTATGGGCCGGATGCTGATCGAAGCCGTTCTCAACGATTCCGACGCGCAGCTCGTCGGCGCGCTCGACCGCGCCGATTCGCCGTTCCTCGGCCAGGACGCCGGCGCGTTCCTCGGCAAGGAAACCGGGGTCAGGCTGACCGCCGATCTCGACGCCGTGTTCGCGCAGGCCGACTACCTGATCGACTTCACGCGTCCGGAAGGCACGATGGCCCATATCGAGGCCGCGCTGCGCCACGATGTGAAGCTCGTGATCGGCACGACCGGCTTCACCGCCGAGCAAAAGGCCGGGCTGCAGGCCGCGGCGGGCAAGATCGGCATCGTGTTCGCGGCGAACATGAGCGTCGGCGTGAACGTCACGCTGAAGCTGCTCGAATTCGCGGCGAAGCACTTCTCGCACGGCTACGACATCGAGATCATCGAGGCGCATCACCGCCACAAGGTCGACGCGCCGTCGGGCACCGCGCTGATGATGGGCGAAGCGGTCGCCGGCGCGCTCGGGCGCTCGCTCGACGATTGCGCGGTGTACGGCCGCCACGGCGTGACGGGCGAACGCGATCCGTCGTCGATCGGCTTCGCGGCGGTGCGCGGCGGCGACATCGTCGGCGATCACACCGTGCTGTTCGCCGGGATCGGCGAGCGCATCGAGATCACGCACAAGTCGTCGAGCCGCGTGTCGTATGCGCAGGGCGCGCTGCGCGCGGTCCGCTTCCTGTCGGCGCGCGGCGCCGGCCTGTTCGACATGCAGGACGTGCTCGGCCTGCGCTGACCTCACGGGGAAACTCCGATGGCGATACCCACCGGCGTTGTCCACTACCTCGAAAGCGGCGATGCGATCACGCATGCCGTCGCCTATGTGCTGCTGGCGATGTCCGTCGCCAGCTGGTGCTTCCTGCTCATGAAAGCCTGGCTGCTGGTCCGCGCGAAGCGGCAGGGGCCGCGCGCGCTCGCCGCGTTCTGGCGCGCGCCGTCGCTCGACGCGGGCATCACCGCGCTCGCCGGCGCCGATCGCGAGCGCGTGTTCGTGCC
>NZ_ASSI01000065.1:0-44762 GCF_000466765.1 Burkholderia sp. AU4i
TCCGCTCGACGCCGTTCATCATCCTGCTCGTCGCGCTGCTGCCGTTCACGCGCGTGCTGATCGGCACGACGATCGGCGTATGGGCGGCCGTCGTGCCGCTGTCGATCGCCGCGATCCCGTTCTTCGCGCGGATCGCCGAGGTGAGCCTGCGCGAAGTCGATCGCGGGCTGATCGAGGCCGCGCTCGCGATGGGCGCGAAGCGCCGCCACATCGTCTGGCACGTGCTGCTGCCCGAGGCGCTGCCCGGCATGCTCGGCGGCTTCACGATCACCGTCGTCGCGCTGATCGGCTCGACCGCGATGGCGGGTGCCGTCGGCGCGGGCGGGCTCGGCGATCTCGCGATCCGCTACGGCTATCAGCGTTTCGACACGACCGTCATGGCGACCGTGATCGTGATCCTGATCGCACTCGTTTCGGCCGTGCAAATCACGGGCGACCGCCTGGTCCGACGCGTGACCCGGCGTACCTGAGCGGCGCCACAAGCGCCGGCTCTTTTCATTGAAGACCCTGAGAGAACGATACCCATGACCTTACCCATCGGCGCGCCGCGCGAATGGAACGGACAATTCGAGGAAGCGCTGTTCCTGGACGTCGCGCGACGCCATCGTCCCGGCTTCCCGGACAAGCTGGCGACACCGCCGCGCGAGCCGCGCGGCGAAGACGAACTGGCCGCCGTCGCCGACTACTACACGAAGATGGCGTCGCACGACCTGTTCATCGTGCAGGTCGTCGCGAAGGCGATCGACACGCTGTTCCGCGACGACCCGCACTTCCAGCTGATCCTGTCGCGCCAGCTCGGCGACGACGGCGCGCACGCGGTGATCGGCCGTGAGCGCGTGACCGAACTGACGGGGCGCGATCCGCTGCCGGAAATCGACCGGCTCGTCGCCGCGCACTGGGCGCGCATCGGCGACATCGCGGTGCGCGACGTCGCGGGCTTTCTCGCGTTCGAGTGGCATTACGAGCTGCACATCCTCGCGAAGCTGTGGATCCAGCGCAAGACCGGCCGTATCGGCGACAGCGCGATGCGCGAGCATGGCGAGAACCGGATCCGGCCGGACGAGGAGTGGCATCGCGTGCAGATCGTCCAGTGGTGGTTCGACACGTTGAAGGCGCTGCCGGCGGCCGAACGCGACGCGCTGATCGATCGCGTGATCGCGGCCGACGAGGAAACGCAGGCGCGGCTCGACGGTTACCTGCACGACGAGTACGCGCACACCGCGCACGTGTTCGGTGCGGATATCGCCGAATACCGCGCGATCTACGACGACTGGCGGCGCGAGATCCTCGCGCGGTTGACCGGCAGGCGCGAACTGGGGAAACTCGTGCCGTTGTCGGAAGCTGTCTCGACCCAGGAACAGGAAGCCGTCGCATGAACGATCCCCGCGGCCCGGCGACGCTCGCCGCTGCAACGGATGTGTCAGCCGTCGATCCGGACGCACTGGCGTGCGTCATCGAAACGCTGCGCGAAACCGCCGCCGCGCGCGATCGCGCGGGCGGCCACGCCGCGCAGGAAAAGCAGTGGCTTGCCGACGCGGGCCTGCTGACGCTCGCGGTGCCGCGCGAATTCGGCGGGCAGGAAGCCGGGTGGCCGGCGATCTACGACACGATCCGGCGGATCGCGCGCGTCGACAGCGCGCTCGCGCATCTGGTCGGGTTCCAGATCCTGCAGGTGGTGAGCGTCGACGTGTGGGGCAGCGCGGCACAGCGCGAACGTTATCTGCGCGGCACGGTCGAGCATCGCTGGTGGTGGGGCAATGCGGTCAACCCGCTCGACACGCGGCTGGTCGCGACCGCGACGCCCGACGGCGGCTACCGGCTCGACGGCGTGAAGGGCTTCTGTTCGGGCACGCGCGGCTCGCAGCGCATGACGGTGTCCGCGCACGATCCGCAAGCGGGCCGCACCGTGTTCGGCGTGGTGCCGACCGATCGCGCGGGGATCACCGTCAACGAAGACTGGGACCCGATCGGCCAGCGCCAGACCGACAGCGGCAGCGTGAGCTTCGACGGCGTGACGCTCGCGCCGGACGAGGTGCTGCACCGCTCCGAGGCGCCGCCGACACCGCGCGCGACGCTGCGCACGCTCGTGTCGCAACTCGTGCTGACGAACCTGTTCGTCGGGCTCGCGGAAGGTGCGCTGGCGGAAGCGCGCGACTACGTGCTGAAGCATGGCCGCCCATGGATACAGTCGGAGGTCGCGCAGGCGAGCGACGATCCGTACACGCTGCAGCGCTTCGGCGACATGCGCGTGCGGGCGATCGCTGCGGCGGCGCTGGCCGATCGCGCGGCGGCCGCATTGCAGCGCGCGTGGGCGCGGCAGGATGCGCTGACGGCGGACGAGCGCGCCGAGGTGGCGCTCGCGGTATCGGAGGCGAAGATCGTCGCGCAGCGCGCGGCGCTCGACAACGGCGAGGCGCTGTTCGACGCATGCGGCGCGCGCGCGACGGCCGCGTCGCTCGGCCTCGACCGCTTCTGGCGCAACGCGCGCACGCATACGCTGCACGATCCGCTCGACTATCGGCTGCGTGACGTCGGCCGGTTCGCGTTGACCGGGGAATTGCCGCCGGCGTCGCTCTATACGTGACGGATTGACACCGGAGCGGGCGCGGCCTGCTCCGGACAACACCCTGCCGGCATGCTGGACGTCCGAAATGATATGTTATATCGTTGCGATACAATATATCATTCGTTCCTCAACGTCCTCTTCCGGAATCGCCCGATGAGCACCGCACTCCCTCCGTCCACGCGGCTTCCCGTGACCGTCCTGTCCGGCTTTCTCGGCGCCGGCAAGACGACGCTGCTCAACCACATCCTGAACAATCGCGAGGGCCGTCGCGTCGCGGTGATCGTCAACGACATGTCCGAGGTCAACATCGACGCCGCGCTCGTCCGCGACGGCGGCGCAGGGCTGTCGCGCACCGACGAGAAGCTGGTCGAGATGAGCAACGGCTGCATCTGCTGCACGCTGCGCGAGGATCTGCTGATCGAGGTCGACCGGCTCGCGCGCGAAGGGCGCTTCGACCAGCTCGTGATCGAATCGACCGGTATCTCGGAGCCGCTGCCGGTGGCCGAGACGTTCACGTTCGAAGGCGAGGACGGCCGCAGCCTCGGTGAAGTCGCGCGGCTCGACACGATGGTGACGGTGGTCGACGCGTTCAATTTCCTGCGCGACTACGCGTCGCGCGACAGCCTGCAGTCGCGCGGCGAATCGATGGGCGACGAGGATGCGCGCACGGTGGTCGATCTGCTGATCGACCAGATCGAGTTCTGCGACGTGATCGTGATCAACAAGATCGACCTGATCGACGACAGCGCACGCGAGCGGCTGGTCGCGCTGCTGCGCGGGCTCAACCCGCGGGCGAGGATCGAGATCGCCGAATTCGGCAAGGTGCCGCTCGAGCGCGTGCTCGACACGGGCCTGTTCGATTTCGACGCAGCATCGCGCGCGCCGGGCTGGCTGCAGGAGCTGCGCGGCACGCACACGCCGGAAACCGACGCATACGGCATCCGCAGTTTCGTCTACCGCGCGCGGCGGCCGTTCCACCCGCAGCGCTTCTTCGCGCTCGTCGAAAGCGAATGGCCGGGCGTCGTCCGCTCGAAGGGGTTCTATTGGCTGGCCACCCATCCGACCGTCGCCGGTTCGTGGTCGCAGGCCGGCGCGGTCGCGCGGCACGGGCCGGCCGGCCACTGGTGGGCGGCCGTGCCGCCCGAGCGCTGGCCGCAGGACGCGGAAGCCGTCGCGCAGATCCGCGCCCGCTGGGACGAGCGCGTCGGCGACGCGCGGCAGGAACTCGTGCTGATCGGCATGGACATGGACGAGCCCGCGCTGCGCGCGCGCTTCGACGCGTGTCTGCTGACCGACGCCGAGATGGCCACCGGCCCCGAACACTGGACCACGTGGGACAACCCGTTTCGCGACTGGCCCTGACCTGAACGCGCTTCCTGCATCGATCCGGATGGAGAAGGCGCTCCACCGGATCCCGAGCATGAATGCCCCCCTTCCCGATATCTCCCTGACCGATGCCGCGCCGGGCCGCCGCCCGCTCGAATGGGTCGGCATGCAGGGCATCGACCTGCCCGTTGCGGTGGCCGAGCCCGGCTGCCGGCGCGACGTGCATGCGCGCGCCGACGTGCAGGTCGACCTTCCCGTACCGCACGTGAAGGGCATCCACATGTCGCGGCTGTACAGGCTGCTCGACGGGCTCGGCGATGGCGACGCGCTGTCGCCGGCCGGCCTTCGGCCGGTGCTGCAGGCGATGGTCGACAGCCATCGCGACTGCGACACGCGCCGTGCGCGGCTACGGCTGCGCTTCGACCTGCTGGCGCGCCGCGCCGCGCTGGTGACCGACGGGCTTGCCGGGTGGAAGGCCTATCCGGTCCGGATCGACGCGACGCTGACCGACGCCGGGTTCGAGCTGCGCGCGCAGGTGACGGTCGTCTATTCGTCGACGTGCCCGTGCTCGGCCGCGCTGTCGCGGCACTGGGTCGAACAGGCGTTCCTGGCGGCGTTCGGCCGCGACGATCGCGTGGAACCGGCAGCGGTCGCCGCGTGGCTGAAACGGCATGCGACGGCGGCCACGCCGCACAGCCAGCGTAGCGAAGCCGTCGTCAGCGCGGGGCTGCCGGCCGATGGCGCGACGCTCGGGCTGATCGACCTGATCGATCGCGTCGAGCACGCGCTCGGCACGCCGGTGCAGACGGCCGTCAAGCGCGCGGACGAGCAGGCGTTCGCGGTGCTGAACGGCGGCAACCTGATGTTCGTCGAGGATGCCGCGCGCCGGATCCAGGCCGCGCTGGACGGCCGCCATGCGCAACCGCGCGTGCACGTGCGCCATCTGGAAAGCCTGCACCCGCACGACGCGGTGGCCTGGGCCGCGCCGGTTCGCGATGGCGCCGACGCATGCTGATCCGCAAGCTGTTCCGGTTCGAGAACGCGCACGTGGTGCGCGGCTGCAGCACGCGGCGTTGCTCGCATTCGATCCACGGCCATTCGTATCGCGTCGAGCTGCTGCTCGAGGCACACGCGCTGGACCACGGGCAGATGATCTACGACTTCGGGCTGCTCAAGGGCGACGTGCGCGACCTGATCGACGCGTTCGACCACGCGGTGACGCTGTGGTCGGATGACGATCCCTGCTACGTCGAGAGCATGCGCCGGCATTCCGAGCGCTGGGTGCTGCTGCCGGTGTCGCCGAGCGCCGAGCAGTTCTCGCGCGTGTTCTTTCGCCTCGTCGATGCGGCGCTGTCCTGCACGCGCATGTCGAACGGCGAAGCCGGCGTGCGGCTGCATTCGATCATCGTTCACGAAACCGAGACCGGTTACGCGCAGTGTTTTCGCGACGATGCGTTCAACCCGCGCATGGGCCGCATCGACCTGGACGACATCGTGTTCGCGCCGGCCATCGCCGGACAGTGGCGCGATCCGGGCCTGTTCGAGCGGATCAAGCGCGGCCGTTCGATGTCAAGACAGGAATCCTGATGATCAGAAAGAACCCGCGCGGCGACCTGCCGCAGATACACCCGAGTGCATTCGTCGATCCGACCGCCATTCTGTGCGGGCTCGTGATCGTCGAGGAGAACGTGTTCATCGGCCCGTACGCGGTGATCCGCGCCGACGAAACGGATGGCGACGGCCGGATCGCGCCGATCGTGATCGGTGCGCATTCGAACATCCAGGACGGCGTGGTGATCCATTCGAAGTCGGGCGCGAGCGTCACCATCGGCCAGCACACGTCGATCGCGCATCGCGCGATCGTCCACGGGCCGTGCAAGGTCGGCAACGGCGTGTTCGTCGGCTTCAACAGCGTGCTGTTCAACTGCACCATCGACGACGGCTGCGTGGTGCGCTACAACGCGGTCGTCGACGGCTGCCACCTGCCGCCGGGCTTCTACGTGCGCTCGACCGAGCGCATCGGGCCGGAAACCGATCTCGCCGCGTTGCCGCAGGTGACGGCCGACGCGAGCGACTTCTCCGAGGACGTCGCGCGCACGAACAATGCGCTGGTGCTGGGCTACAAGCACATCCAGAACGAATTCTGAGCCATGGATGAACCCGTTCGACGTGAAGGGGGCGCGACCGACGCGCTGAAGCGACGCCATGTCGACCTGCTCGTGCACGGCGGCACGGCGATGACACCCAACGGCGCCGAGCAGGTCGACGTCGCGTGCGTGGATGGCCGTGTCGTCGCGCTGGGTGCGTTGCATGGCACGTGGAGCGCCGACGTTCTCCTGGATGCCGGCGGCCTGCATGTGCTGCCGGGTGTCGTCGACAGTCAGGTGCATTTCCGCGAACCGGGCCTGACGCACAAGGAGACCATCGAGGCCGGCACGCGCGGCGCGGTGCTCGGCGGCGTCACGACGATCTTCGAGATGCCCAACACGCATCCGCTGACGCTGACCGCTCAGGATCTGCAGGCCAAGCTGGAACGCGCGCGCGGCCGCGCGTGGTGCGACTACGCGTTCTACATCGGCGGCTCGGCCGCGAACGCCGAACGGTTGCCGGCGCTTGAAGCGCTGCCGGGCTGCGCGGGCGTGAAGGTCTTCATGGGCAGTTCGTTCGGCGACCTGCTGGCCGACGACGAAGCCGTGTTGCGCCGGATCGTGCGCAACGGGCGGCGGCGCATGGCCGTGCACGCGGAGGACGAAGCGCGGCTGCGCGCACGCCGGGCGCTCGTCGAAGCGAGCGGCGACGTGCGCGACCATCCGCGCTGGCGCGACGTGCAAAGCGCGCTGGAGGCGACACGGCGCATCGTCGCGCTGGCGGCCGAGACGGGCCGCCGGCTGCATGTGCTGCACGTGTCCACCGCCGAGGAAATGGCGTTGCTCGCGCGGCACCGGCGGCGCGTGACCGTCGAGGTCACGCCGCATCACCTGAGCCTGCATGCGCCCGATTGCTACGAACGGCTCGGCACGCTCGCGCAGATGAATCCGCCGGTGCGTGAACGGCATCATCGGGATGCGCTGTGGCAGGCCGTTCGCGACGGCGTGGTCGACGTGATCGGCAGCGATCACGCGCCGCATACGCGCGACGAAAAGCGCCGGCCCTATCCGCAGTCGCCGAGCGGGATGACCGGCGTGCAGACGCTGCTGCCGCTGATGCTCGATCACGTGCACGCGGGCCGCGTGAGCCTCGAACGACTGGTCGACCTGACCAGCGCCGGGCCGGCGCGCATCTTCGGCATCGCGGGCAAAGGGCGGATTGCGGTGGGCTACGACGCCGATTTCAGCATCGTCGACCTGCGCGCGCGGCGGATCATCCGCGACGAATGGATCGCCAGCGTCAGCGGCTGGACGCCTTACGACGGGTGCGCGGTCACGGGCTGGCCCGTGCATACGGTCGTGCGCGGCCAGGTCGTGGTGCGAGACGGCGCGCTGAACGGGGAGCCGCAGGGGCAGGCCGTCACGTTCCTGGACGCCTAGATCGGCAGGCGAACCGTCTGCTTGATGCGCTTCAGCGGAATCTCGGTTTCGACGTTGCGCACGCCTTCGATCTGCGTGAGCGTTTCCATCTGGAAGCGCTGGTAGTCGTCGAGATCGCGGGCGATCACGCGCAGCAGATAGTCGTAGCTGCCGGCCATCAGGTGACATTCGAGCACTTCGGGCGCCTGCTCCATCTCGCGCGCGAAGCGTTCGACCGTCGTCTTGTCCTGGCGCTCCAGCGTGACGCGCACGAACGCCGTGAATCGCAGGTCGACGGCGGCCGGGTTCAGCAGCGCGACATACGCGTCGATCACGCCCTGTTCCTCGAGCAGGTGAACGCGGCGCAGGCAGGGCGTGGCGGACAGCCCGGCCTGTTGCGCGAGTTCGGCATTCGTCTGGTTCGAATTCCGTTGCAATGCACGCAGAATGCGCCGGTCGATTGCATCCAGTTTGATTGACATTTTTGACTACCCAAGCGGTGGATGCTAGAGAATAGCGCCAAAATCGATAGCCAAAGTAGCCGAATACGCATCCAATCTCCATGGGAAGGCGCCGATAATCCGACGACAGGCCGGGCGATTCCCGTCCGCCGGCAATCCCGTTCAGGAGCTATCCCATGTCGCATCCATCCTGGCTGCCGTTCATCGCAACGTCGCTGCTGATCATCGTCACGCCGGGCCAGGACATGGTGCTCGTGATGTCACGTACGCTGTCCGACGGCACGCGCGCGGGCCTCGTGACCGCGGCGGGCGTCAGCGTCGGGCTGCTCGTGCACACGATGCTCGCGACGCTCGGGCTGGGCGCGCTGCTGCAGGCATCCGAATGGCTGTTCACCGCGCTGAAGGTCGTCGGCGCGTTGTACCTGCTGTATCTCGGCATCACGCTGTTGCGCTCGTCGGGCGAACTGACGCTCGCGAGCGGCGACGGCGCGCAGGCATCGCGGCTGCGTACGTTCGCGCAAGGCGCGCTGTCGAACGTGTCGAATCCGAAGGTCGCGCTGTTCTATCTGGCGTTCCTGCCGCAGTTCGTGCCGGCGGGCGCCGCGCATCCGATGTTGTCGTTGTTCGTGCTGGGCGCGACCTTCGCGGGCCTGACGTTTCTCGTCAAGGGGCCGGTTGCGGTGTTCGCCGGCCTGCTGTCCGCATCGATCCGCCGCAACCCGCGGATCCTGACGCGCATGCACCGCGTCAGCGGGGTGGTGCTGCTGGGGCTCGGGGTGAAGCTGGCGCTCGAGCGTCGCTGATGGCGGGGCGCTCGTGCGCGTGTCGTCGCGCGCGGTCGCGCATGGCCGGTCGCGTCGGATAAACGGCGTGCCGCATGTGGCTGCCGTGCCATCGGCGCGGTCGCACCGATGGCACGCCTTCCGGCATCGAGCAAGCGCTTCTCGATGCGTCGCGCGTCGGGCCGATTACCAGCGATAACCGACGCCCGCGCCTGCGCCGATCGAGCCGTGGCCCGACACGGCCGTCGTCACCGAGCCCTTGACCAGCCATTTCGTGGTCGCGACGGAAAGACCGACCGCCATCGCGCTTTGACCGCCGTACGTGCCGCCGCCGAGTGCGACGACCTTTTCGCCGGGCAGCACGGCTTGCGGCATGTTGGCCATCGCGATCGCGCTCGCGGTGCCCGCATCCGAGTCCTTGCGGTACTTCGACATTTCCTCGCGGACGGAGTTGATTGCACCGTTCAACTGGCGCACGTTCACGCCATCCGTCGGCGCGGTGCCGTCGGCCATGTTGGTCAGCTGGCGCTCGGCGCCCGGCGCACCGATCGATACCGTGTTGTCGCGCGACGCGACCGAGTTGGCGCCCAAGGCGACCGCATTGTTTGCCGGTGCCTGGCTGTTCGCGCCGATCGCTGTCGAATTGTTGCCGGAGACATTCGAACCGGTTCCGATCGCCGTGCCGTTCGCTGCCGTGACTTTCGAATTCGCGCCGGTTGCGGTGCCGTTCGCTGCCGTGACGGTCGAGTTCGTGCCGGTTGCGGTGCCGTTCGTTGCCGTGACGGTCGCGTTCGTGCCGGTTGCCGTGCCGTTCGCTGCGGTGACGGTCGCGTTCACGCCGATACCCGTCCCGTTGTCTCCCGACACGTTCGCGCCGTTGCCGAGCGCCGTGCCGTTCGTCGCGCTGACCGATGTGTTCTTGCCGATCGCGGTGCCCGTGCTGTCCGCGACCGTGCCGCTCGGGACGCTCGACGAAATCTTGCCGACGGTGTTCGTGAGCGCGGCCAGATCCGTCGTCAGCGTGGAGACCTGATTGGCGATCGAGAAGAGCTGCGAACCGTTGACCGCGTCCGTGCTGGTCGCGCTGATCGCGCCGGCCGCGACGTTGACGATCTGGCGCTCGGCACCCGCGCTGCCCACGCTGACCACGCCGACCGGCGTACCCGCGAAGCCGCTGTAGCCGACGCCGTTCAGCGTTACGCTGCTGACGGTGGTTGCCGCACGCGTGGCCGCATTCGAACCCAGCGCCACCGAATTCGCGTCGGCCGCGTTCGCGCCTTCGCCGATGGCGACCGCATTCACCGCGGAGGCCGTCGCGCGGGCGATCGCGACGCTGCCGGTCGCGGATGCCGAACTGTCGACGCCGAGCGCGACCGCATCGCCGGCACCGGCGTTGGCCTGGAAGCCGAGCGCCGTGCCGCCGGCCGCGCTGCTGCCTTTGCCGACCGCCGTCGAGAAGGTTGCGGTGGCGCTGGCGCCCTGGCCGACTGCCGTCGATTGATCCACGGCGAACGCGCCCGAACCGAATGCCGACGCCGTGGCGCCGTTCGCGACCGCGCCCTGGCCCACCGCCGTCGCGTTGAGACCGGTCGCACCGGCAAACGCGCCAATTGCCGTCGCATGGTCGCCGTTCGCCACGGCATTGCCGCCCAGCGTCGTGGCTTGCGTACCGGTTGCGACGGACTGCCGCCCGATCGCCACGGTTTCGCTGTACGCGCCGGTCGACGAGCCAGAATCGGCGACTGCCGACGGGCCGATTGCGATGTTGTCGCAGCCCCGTGCCGTGGCCGGATACGTACTGGTGCCCGAAATCGCGATGTTGTCCGAGCAGCCTGCGACGGTATCGATCGCATTGCCGTTCTGCACATAGGAAGCCTGCGCCGGTGCGGAAGCCGCGAATGCGACGACCGCTGCGCTGACGGCGATGGCCAGCGCCGCTTTCGACTTCACCGGCGCGTGCTGCACCGGATTCCCCGACCCTCGATGATTCTTGTTCATGTTGTTCCTGGGCTTGATATGAAAATTGTGTTTTGGCTAGCGTGTCCGTCTCACGATTTCCCTGTCGCCTTGGTTCGAGTACGATCCGATTGAAAAGATGTACTAAACAAATTTGACATTTGGCGGAATGAATCCGAGCGGGAAACGGCGCAGGGGCGGCTGCGTCGTTTGACGTGTTCCGGCACGCTGGCGCGTGCCGGAACGGCAGCCTGAGATGCGACGACGCATTCTGATCGGACGCGCGGGCGCCCGGGTTTGCCGTAGCGGTCGATCTTTATGCTTCAGGGGAAATCCGGCTGCGGAAATGCGCGCCGGCGGCCGGCATGGCCGTGATGGCGCGGAAGCCGGCGTTCGTGCGCCGGCTTCCGTCACGCTCCGTTGCGCACGTTATTGCGCCGGCAACGCGTCCGCCAGCGCCCGCATTGCTTCCACCGTCTCCGGATTCGCGGGGAAAAACGCCTCGATCGCGAGTTCCGACAGCGTCACGTCGACCGGCGTGCCGAACACCGTCGTCGTGCTGAAGAACGTCAGTTCGCCGGCCGCCGTGCGCAGCCGCAACGGCACGGCGATATCCGCGAAGTCGGTGCGCGCATGCGTGTCGTCGGGCTGGCCGGCCGGTGCCGGATACGCGGCGAGTTCGTCGCGCAGCGTGTGCAGCGCGCGGTCGCCGCTTGCATCGATCTGCCGCTGCAGCCGATGCAGGATGTGCGCGCGCCACTCGTGCCAGTTGACGATCTGCGACGCGAGGCCGTCCGGGTTCAGGCTCAGCCTCAGCACGTTGACGGGCGGTTGCAGCAGCGACGGATCGGCCTGCGCGACCAGCGCGCCGAGCATCCGGTTCGCGGCGAGCAGCGTCCAGTGACGATCCACGGCGAGCGCCGGGTAGGGCTCGTGGCCGCGCAGCACGGCTTCCACCGCGTGGCGCGCGGCATCGAGCTGCGGATCCGAAAACGGCCGTTCGCGAAACAGCGGCGCGAAGCCGGCCGCGACGAGCAGCGCATTGCGTTCGCGCAGCGGCACGTCGAGACGCTCCGCGAGATGCAGCACCATCTCGCGGCTCGGCTGCGCGCGGCCCGATTCGACGAAGCTCAGGTGGCGCGCGGAAACGTCCGCGTCGAGCGCGAGCGCCATCTGGCTCAGGCGTCGGCGTTGCCGCCACGTGCGCAGCAGCGGGCCGATGCCGGACGCGCGGCCGGCGGACGGGGAGGGCGAGTGGAGGGCGGCGGTCGGGTTCATGCAGCAGATGATAGGCAATCCCGCGTGCCTTGGGCATTACCTGCGACGTAAGCATCGCGCCTCCCCGGGCGCGTCGCGGCGCTGCGTTACCATAGCCCCCGTGCCAACTGAGAGACGACGCCGGACCCGCGATTGAAAACGCAAGGGCCGACGCCGTGCATATTTACGACAAGGCATTCCAGGGGAATCCAACAATGAAAAAACTTGCCGTCCGGCTCGCCTGCGTGGCGACGCTTGCATTCACCGCGATCAGCGCCCACGCGCAAACCGAAGCCGCGCAGGTGGAAATGAGGGCCGCGGCTGCCGCCGCCAACGACGCGGTCGTGAAGGGCCCGACCGAGATCGACGTGAAACACGAAGCCGTGCTGAAGCTGAAAGCCGGCGAATCGTTCGTGCCGGCCGCCGAAGCCGGCCGCTACCTGCGCTCGATGGGCAACTCGATCGACGAAACCCGGCTGGTCGGCCTCGTGCTGCCCGACGATCCCGATGCCGACTGGATCTCGGTCGTGTCGTTCGAGCCGAGCGGTTATATCCGCGACGACGACGCGAAGGACTGGAAACCCGACGAACTGCTGAAGAGCCTGCAGGCCGGCACCGAGGAAGACAACCCCGGGCGCAAGGAACGCGGCCTGCCCGAAACCGAGGTGGTCGGCTGGGCGAAGGCGCCCGCGTATGACGCGGCCACGCACCGGCTCGTCTGGTCCGCGATCATCCGCGACAAGGGCGCCGCGCCGAACGCCGAAAATGACGGCGTGAACTACCGGACGCTCGTGCTCGGCCGCGACGGCTACCTGTCGCTGACGATGGCGTCGACGCTCGCCGACCTGCCGAAATACAAGGCGTCGGCCGACGAGCTGCTGTCGAACATCAGCTTCAATGACGGCAAGCGCTACGCCGACTTCAACAAGTCGACCGACCACGTCGCTGAGTATGGCCTCGCGGCGCTGATCGTCGGCGTCGGCGCGAAGAAGCTCGGCCTGCTCGCGCTGATCGGCGCGTTCGCGGTGAAGTTCTTCAAGGTCGGCGCGGTTGCGCTGCTGGCCGGCGGCGCCGCGCTGAAACGCTTCTTCGGGCGCAAGCCGAAGCCGGCCGCGGTGCCGGCCGTCGCCGACGCATCCGGCGTGTCCGATGCATCCGCCACGGAGCGCAAGGAATGACGAAGCTGTTGCTGCTGATCTTCGGCGGCCTCAAGCTCGGCAAGGTGCTCGTGTCCGCGGGCACCATGCTCGCGTCGATCGCGGTCTATGCGCTGTTCTACGGCTGGCGGTTCGCGGCCGGTTTCGTGGCACTGCTGCTGGTGCACGAGGCCGGCCACTACGTGGCCGCGCAGCGGCGCGGGCTCGACGTCGGGCTGCCGACTTTCATCCCGTTCGTCGGCGCGTGGATCCAGCTGAAGGAGATGCCGCACGACGCGGAAACCGAGGCGTACGTCGGGCTCGCCGGGCCGTTCGTCGGCACGCTCGGTGCGCTGGCCTGCTACGCGGCCGCGCGCCACTACGACAGCAACCTGCTGCTCGCGCTGTCGTACACGGGCTTCTTCTTGAACCTGTTCAATATGATTCCGCTGTCGCCGTTCGACGGCGGGCGGATCACCGCGGTGCTGTCGCCGCGCATCTGGTTCGCGGGCGTGCCGGTGCTGATCGCGCTGTTCGTGTACCGCCCGAGCCCGCTGCTGA
The DNA here is from genome assembly GCF_000466765.1 of Burkholderia sp. AU4i. NCBI lineage: Bacteria > Pseudomonadati > Pseudomonadota > Betaproteobacteria > Burkholderiales > Burkholderiaceae > Burkholderia > Burkholderia sp. AU4i. Next base: position 13,552 of record NZ_ASSI01000065.1, read on the forward strand.
TCGTGATGGCGATCCTCGCGCTGCCGCAGCTCAAGCGCGCATGGCGCTACGATCCCGACGCGCCGGAGAATCGCGTGTACTACGCGACGTCGATCGAGACGAAGACGACGTACGCGCTCTGCTACGTCGGCCTGCTCGCGTTCCTCGCGCTGATGACGTCCGGCGTGCACGACATGCTGCGCGTCGCGCATTCCGCGGCCTGACGCAAAAACGGCGGCCGCTGTTACGCGGCCGCCGTCGTTTCCCTTTTCCTTCTTATCGCCGAATCTCACGCGTCGCGATGCCGCAGCTCAACGCGCCGGATGTCCTTCACGATCACGAGATAGCTGAACACCGTGACGAGCGCGTTCAGCCCGACGAACACGAGTGCGCCGTTGAACGAGCCGCTCGCGCCGACGAGATAGCCGATCGCGATCGGCGCGACGATGCCGGCCGTATTGCCGAACATGTTGAACAGGCTGCCCGACAGGCCGATCGCTTCCTTCGGCGCGGTATCCGCGACGACGGCCCAGCCGAGCGAGCCGATGCCCTTGCCGAAGAACGACACGGCCATCAGCACGATCACGAGCGCTTCGCTGTCGACGTAGTTGCAGCCGATGATGACCATCGACAGCGCCATCCCGCCGACGATCGGGATCTTGCGCGCAAGCGTGAGCGACACGCCGCGGCGGATCAGCCCGTCGGACAGCATCCCGCCGAGCACCCCGCCGAGGAACCCGCAGATCGCGGGCAGCGACGTCATGAAGCCGGCCTTCAGCAGCGACATCCCGCGTGCCTGCACGAGGTAGATCGGGAACCACGTGAGGAAGAAATAGGTGAGCACGTTCACGCAGTACTGGCCGAGATACACGCCGATCAGCATCCGGTTCGACAGCAGCTGGCGCACGTAGTACCAGCCCGCCACGCGGCGGCCTTCCGAACGCAGGCCGTCGGTGCCGCGCACGGTCGTGCGCACGAGGCCGCCCCCCAGCTCGATATGCTCGAGTTCCGCGCGGTTCACGGCCGGATGGTCGGCCGGATCCTTCACGACCCGCAGCCACAGGAACGCGAGCGCGATGCCCGTGAGGCCGAGCCACAGATACACCTGGTGCCAGCCGTACGCATGCGTGAGCCACGCCATCAGCGGCGAGAACACCACGGCCGCGAAGTATTGCGCGGCGTTGAAGATCGCGGACGCCGTGCCGCGCTCGGCGGTCGGGAACCAGCTCGCGACGACTTTCGCGTTCGCGGGAAAGGCGGGTGCCTCGGCGATGCCGACCGCGAAGCGCATCGCGAACAGCGCGGCCACTGCGAACGCGGCGCTGCCGCCGAGCCCGATCGTGCCCTGCAGCAGCGTGAACGCCGACCACAGGAAGATGCTGGCCGCATACACGCGGCGCGCGCCGAAGCGGTCGAGCAGCCAGCCGCTCGGCAGTTGCGCGAGCACGTAGGCCCAGCTGAACGCCGAGAAGATGTAGCCCATCGTCACCGGGTCGATGCCGAACGCCTTGCGGATCGGCGTGCCGGTGATCGACAGCGTCGCGCGATCCGCATAGTTGAGCGTCGTGACGACGAACAGCATCGCCAGGATCCAGTAGCGCACGGCGGTCCGGCGTGCGGTGCGCGCGAGGTCGAGCGGAAGATCGCGAGGGGTGGTCTGATTAGGCACTTTAATGTACGTCGTCGTATGACATGGTGCGGAGTTTATGTGGGTTGGCCGACCCCGGAAACCTCGGGTTTTCCCGTTGGGTACAACGCGAAACGCCCACAATTTGGGCATGAGCCGAATCAATAAGGGATTCGCACATTGTGTGGCAAGATCGACGACCCGCGTGAATCGCAAAATCATGTCGGCAGACATCGTATCTGTTGGGCTACAATGAGCCCATCATTCCCGAACCACGGAGCACACCCATGCAACTGACAGGAGAGATGCTGATCGGCGCCGAAGCGGTCGCCGGCTCGGCCGGTACCTTGCGCGCGTTCGACCCGTCGAAGGGCGCGCCGATCGACGCGCCCGCGTTCGGCATCGCGGCGCCGGCCGACATCGAGCGTGCATGCGAACTCGCGCGCGACGCGTTCGACGCGTACCGCGCACAGCCGCTCGCGGCCCGCGCGGCATTTCTCGACGCGATCGCGGATGAAATCGTCGCGCTCGGCGACGCGCTGATCGAGCGCGCGCACGCTGAAACGGGCCTGCCCGTCGCGCGGCTGCAGGGCGAGCGCGGCCGCACCGTCGGCCAGCTCCGGTTGTTCGCGCGTGTCGTGCGCGACGGTCGTTTCCTCGCCGCGTCGATCGATCCCGCGCAGCCCGCCCGCACGCCGCTGCCGCGCTCGGACCTGCGGCTGCAGAAAGTCGGGCTCGGGCCCGTCGTCGTGTTCGGTGCGAGCAATTTCCCGCTCGCGTTCTCGGTGGCCGGCGGCGATACGGCGTCGGCGCTCGCGGCCGGCTGCCCGGTGATCGTGAAGGCGCATGAGGCGCACCTCGGCACGTCCGAACTGGTCGGCCGCGCGATTCGCGCCGCCGTCGCGAAAACCGGGATGCCGGCCGGCGTGTTCTCGCTGCTGATCGGCCCCGGCCGCGTGATCGGCGCGGCGCTCGTCGGCCATCCGGCGGTCCAGGCCGTCGGCTTCACGGGGTCGCGGCAGGGCGGCATGGCGCTCGTGCAGATCGCGAATGCCCGCCCGCAGCCGATTCCCGTCTATGCGGAAATGAGCAGCATCAACCCCGTCGTGCTGTTCCCGGCGGCGCTCGCCGCGCGCGGCGACGCGATCGCGACGAGCTTCGTCGATTCGCTGACGCTCGGCGTCGGCCAGTTCTGTACCAACCCGGGCCTCGTGCTCGCGATCGACGGCCCCGATCTCGACCGCTTTGAAGCCGTCGCCGCGCAGGCGCTCGCGAAGAAGCCGGCCGGCGTGATGCTCACGCCCGGGATCGCCGATGCGTATCGCCATGGCCGCGGCAAGCTGGCCGAACTGCCGGGCGTGCGCGAAATCGGCGCGGGCGAGGCCGCGCAGACCGACTGCCAGGCCGGCGGCGCGTTGTACGAAGTCGGCGCGCAGGCGTTCCTGGCCGAGCCGGCGTTCAGCCACGAAGTGTTCGGGCCGGCGTCGCTGATCGTGCGCTGCCGCGATCTCGACGAAGTCGCGCGCGTGCTCGACGCGCTCGAGGGCCAGCTCACGGCCACGCTGCAGATGGACGCCGACGACAAGCCGCTGGCCCGCCGGCTGCTGCCGATCCTCGAACGCAAGGCCGGGCGCCTGCTCGTGAACGGTTACCCGACCGGCGTCGAGGTGTGTGACGCGATGGTGCACGGCGGCCCGTTCCCCGCGACGTCGAACCCGTCCGTCACGTCGGTCGGCGCGACGGCGATCGAGCGTTTCCTGCGCCCGGTGTGCTACCAGGATTTCCCGGACGATCTGCTGCCCGAGGGGTTGCAGGAGCAGAACCCGCTCGCGATTCCGCGGCTGCGGGACGGGAAGGCGGAGTGACGGGCGGCGACGATTGAGCGTGTGATTTCCGGCCGCCGGTGCGTCGGGGTCGGTGCCGGCACGCGGAAACCAAAAGGCGGATGTGGCCGGTGGGCCGCTTCCGCCTTTTTTGCATGAGGGGTTTCGGTGCAGACAGGTTTGTTCGAAGTGTCGACAAGAATCATGTCGGGGCAGCATGGGGGGCGGCGGTCGGAGCAGCGGCCTCGGGGTACGTGACTGCCGTGGATCTTGCCGTCTTCCCCGTCCCCCGGTTTTCTCCTACAGTAGCGAAGCCTCGGGCCAGCCGGCCCGCAGGCAAGCCTGAGAGACCGACAAAAGACAACGAGGGAACCCCCGATGAACATCAACAAGCGTGGCGATCACCTGTTCGCGGCCGGATTGTGGAAAGCGATCGGCGACGTCGCGAAATCCGTGCGCACCCAGGTCGGCCAGTACAGCGAAGGGCGCGTGCTCGCGAATGCGTTGCTGGAATTCCAGCGCGACCTGGGCGGCAGCGAATTCGACGTGACGATCAACCAGGGGCGCGTCGTCACGGGCGCCGACGCGCATTCGCTCGTGTTCGGGCAAGCCGTGCGCCGTTTCCGGCAGGACATGGAAGCACTGGTGTTCGCGCTCCAGTACCGGCGCGGCATCGACGAACGCGACCCGGGCCTGCGCACCGAAGCACTGCTGCAGGCGAACAGCCAGCTCGCGACCGCGAAGCAGTCGGCGACGATCACGGTCGGCCGGTTCTTCGATGCGGTCGTCGACCGCGACGTGCTCGGGCAGATCCTCGACGGCGAATCGAATGCGCGCGCGCGGGCGGGCACGCAGGGGCAGATCGAGGCGACGCGGGTCAGGCTCGCGAACGTGCGCCACCGGATCGTCGGAATCATCGCGCAGATGTGACGCGGCCGGACGGCCTGCAAGGCGGGGGGGCGTCACGCGAAGCGCTGCGCCGGAGGCGGCACCCGTCGCGGCGGATGCGTGCGGGGTTACTGCTGCGAACGGTCGCGATACCGTCGAACCGGCGCGCGACGCGACAACCGGCCTGCGTGGCGCCGATCAACGCACCGCGCAGGCCGCCCCCGCTTACTGCGGGCCCATCTTCTTGATCAGCACGTCGAGTTCGGCCGCTTCGGCCTCGGTGAGGTCGACGAGCGGCGCCCGCACGGGGCCCGCGTCGTGGCCGACGAGCTTCGCGCCCGCCTTCACGATGCTGACCGCATAACCCGCGCGGCGGTTGCGGATCTTCAGGTACGGCAGGAAAAACGTGTCGATCAGGTGGCCGACCGTTGCGTGGTCGTCCTTCGCGATCGCTTCGTAGAACTCCATCGCCGTCTTCGGGATGAAGTTGAACACGGCCGACGAATACACCGGCACGCCGAGCGCCTTGTACGCGGCGGCATAGACTTCGGCCGTCGGCAGGCCGCCGAGATACGCGAAGCGGTCGCCGAGGCGGCGGCGGATCGTCACCATGCTTTCGATTTCGCCGACGCCGTCCTTGAAGCCGATCAGGTTCGGGCAACGATCGGCGAGGCGCTCGAGCATGTCGGCGTTCAGCTTCGAATTCGCACGGTTGTACACCACGACACCGATCTTCAGGGCGCGGCACACCTGCTCGACGTGCTCGGCGATCCCTTCCTGGCTGGCTTCGGTCAGGTAATGCGGCATCAGCAGCACGCCGCTCGCGCCGAGGCGCTCGGCCTCCTGCGCATATTCGATCGCGACGCGCGTCGCGCCGCCCGCGCCGGCGAGGATCGGCACCTTGCCCTTGCAGGTTTCCGTCGCGACGCGGATCACGTCCGAATACTCGCGCTGCGTGAGCGAGAAGAATTCACCGGTGCCGCCGGCCGCGAACAGCGCGCTCGCACCGTACGGCGCGAGCCATTCCAGGCGCTCGGCATAGGTGGACGGGCGGAAGCTGCCGTCGGCGTCGAAGTCCGTCAGCGGAAAGGACAGCAGGCCGTGGGAGATGATCTGTTTGAGTTCTTGCGGTGAAGTCATGGTCGGGTCGTCCGTCTAGCGCGAGTGCTGGTTCGTCGGGAACGGCATACGAGCCAAATTGGCGATGTCGTTGTATGTCATCGTACAACGAGGGAAAGGACCGCGCAAGCGATTTGCTGGCGGGTAAATGATAGGGTCTTTCCGGATAAGGGTTTACGCAGCATCGCAGGCCAGAGTCGAATGTCGTATGATGACTAACAATATGGCCGACAGCCTCCAGGAATTCCGATGACTGCTTCCCCGCTCTACATCCGCGTGCATCCGGACGACAACGTCGCGATCGTCGTCAACGACGGCGGCCTGCCCGAGGGCGCGACGTTCGCCGACGGGCTGACGCTGCGCGAAGGCGTGCCGCAGGGGCACAAGGTCGCGCTGGTCGATCTCGCGGCCGGCGACCCGATCGTCCGCTACAACGTGGTGATCGGTTATGCGCTGGCCGAGCTGCGACGCGGCAGCTGGGTCAACGAGCGCACGATGCGCATGCCCGAGCCGCCGGGGCTGGACAACCTGCCGCTCGCGACGCGTGCCGCGCCGCCGCTGCCGCCGCTCGAAGGCTATACGTTCGAGGGCTTCCGCAATGCCGACGGCTCGGTCGGCACGCGCAACATCCTCGCGATCACGACGACCGTGCAGTGCGTGTCGGGCGTCGTCGAGCATGCGGTGCGGCGGATCAAGGCCGAGCTGCTGCCGCGCTACCCGAACGTCGACGACGTGGTCGGGCTCGAGCACACCTACGGTTGCGGCGTCGCGATCGACGCGCCCGACGCCGACATCCCGATCCGCACGCTGCGCAACATCAGCCTGAATCCGAACTTCGGCGGCGAGGTGATGACCGTGAGCCTCGGCTGCGAGAAGCTTCAGCCCGAGCGTCTGCTGCCGCCCGGCGCGATTCCGGTGGCGGCCGACGGCGCCGGCGACAACGGCGGTGTCGTGTGCCTGCAGGACGCCGCGCACGTCGGCTTCAACTCGATGATCGACTCGATCATGACGATGGCCGAATCGCATCTCGAGCGGCTGAACCGCCGCCGCCGCGAGACGTGCCCCGCGTCGGATCTCGTCGTCGGCGTGCAATGCGGCGGCAGCGATGCGTTCTCGGGGCTCACCGCGAATCCGGCCGTCGGCTTCGCGGCCGACCTGCTGGTGCGCGCGGGCGCGACGATCATGTTCTCCGAGGTGACGGAAGTGCGTGACGGTGTCGCGCAGCTCACGTCGCGTGCGGCGAACGAGGACGTTGCGCGCGAGATCATTCGCGAGATGGACTGGTACGACCGTTACCTGCAGCGCGGCCGCGTCGACCGCAGCGCGAACACGACGCCCGGCAACAAGAAGGGCGGCCTGTCGAACATCGTCGAGAAGGCGATGGGCTCGATCGTGAAGTCGGGCAGCGCGCCGATCGCCGGTGTCGTGCGTCCCGGCGATCGCGCGAAGCAGAAGGGGCTGCTTTATGCGGCGACGCCCGCGAGCGACTTCATCTGCGGCACGCTGCAGCTCGCGGCAGGGATGAACCTGCACATTTTCACGACCGGCCGCGGCACGCCGTACGGCCTCGCACAGGTGCCGGTGATCAAGGTCGCGACGCGCAGCGATCTCGCGCGCCGCTGGCACGACCTGATGGATCTCGACGCGGGGCGGATCGCGACCGGCGCGGCGACGATCGAGGACACCGGCTGGGAACTGTTCCGGCTGATGCTCGACGTCGCGAGCGGCAAGCGTCGCACGTGGGCGGAGCAGTGGAAGCTCGCGAATGCGCTGACGCTGTTCAATCCGGCGCCGGTGACCTGACGCGCGCGGCCGATGCCGCCGGACGATGCGGGCGCCCGACGGCGCCCGTTTTCATTGCGGCGATCGTTATGCGATGTCGATCGGCAGCGACAGCCCGACCTTGACGCGCGACATCACGACCATCGTTTCGAAGTGACGAATGTTGTGGTGCTGCCGGAATACGCGCGTGGAAAACTCCTCGTAGTGGTCGATGTCGCGCATCGCGATCATCAGCACGAAATCGGCGCGCCCCGTCACCACATAACACTGCATGACTTCCGGCAGCGACTTCAGGAACCGCTTGAATTCGTCGAGCAGGTCGACCCGTTCGCGCTCGACCTGCACGAGGACGAGCATCGTCAACGGGAGGCCGACCTTGGTCGGATCGACGACGGAAACGTCCTGCTGGATATAGCGCTCGTCGCGCAGCCGCTTCACGCGGCGCAGGCATGCGGGCGGGCTCAGGCCGATCTCGGCGGCGAGCGCCTGGTTGGTGATCTGGTTGTCGTGCTGGAGGCGGGCGAGGATCCGCAGGTCGAAGTCGTCGAGCGGTGTGGCGGCGGAATTCATCGGATTTCCTTCGGAGAGAAAAAACGAAACAAACTCGCGAATGATGCCGCCCGATGTTTATCGGATTTCGCGACGGCTGCCGATAATCGTAGCACCCGTCAACGATGAAGCCGCGAGGAAAACATCATGCGTTTCCGACATCTGCTGCTGGCACCGCTCGTGCTGCTGGCGCCACTTGTGTCGCTTGTACCGGCCGTTCCCGCGTTCGGCGCGGATACGGTCGTCGTGGGTTTTGCCGGCGCGCTCACGGGTGCGCAGGCGCATTTCGGCGAGGACAGCGCGCGCGGCATTCGGCTCGCGATCGACGAAATCAACGCGGCGCACCCAAACGTCGCCGGGCATCCGGTCACGTTCGCGCTCGACGCGCAAGACGACCAGGCCGACCCGAAGGTCGCGACGACGGTCGCGCAGCGCTTCGTCGATACGCACGTCAGCGCCGTGATCGGCCACCAGAATTCGGGGACGTCGATCGCCGTCGCGCGGCTCTACGCGACGGCGAACATCGCGGAGCTGACGCCGTCGGCCACCAACCCGGCGTTCACGCGTCTCGGCTATCGCACCACGTTCCGGATGCTCGCGAACGACGACTTCCTCGGGCAGGCGGTCGCCCGCTATGCGGTCGAGCAGTTGCACGCGCGCCGCATCGGTGTCGTCGACGATCGCACGGCCTACGGGCAGGGCATCGCGGACGTGTTCGCCGGCGGGCTCGGGAACACGGGTGCCGCCGTGGTCGCACGCGAATACACGACCGACAAGGCGTTCGACTTCGGCGCGCCGCTGACGCTGATCAAGGGCCGTGCGCCCGACGCGATCTTCTTCGGCGGCATGGACACGCAGGGCGGGCCGATGCTCAAGCAGATGAAGAAGCTGCGGATCGCCGTGCCGCTGCTGGGTGGCGACGGTCTGTGCACGCACGAGATCCTGAAACTGGCCGGCGATGCGCTCGACGGCAACCTCGTGTGCGCAGACGGCGGCCGAAGCCTCGCGAAGATGCCGGGCGGCCCCGCGTTCGCGGCGCGCTTCACGCGGAAGTACGGCGCCCCCGTGCAGCTCTACGCACCGTACGCCTATGACGCGATGATGGCCGTCTACCACGCGGTGATGCTCGCGCAGTCCGCCGATCCGGCGAAGATCGTCGACGCGCTGCATCGCGTCGACTTCCAGGGCGTGACCGGCCGGATCGCGTTCGACGCGAACGGCGAGTTGCGCAATCCGGCGGCAACGATTTCGACGTTCAAGGGAGGCAACAAGGTGACTTTGTCGGAGGTAGTGAAATGAATACGCGGATTCTTCCGGTGGGCACCGCATCGCTGCGCGACGTCGCGCGGCCGGTCGGCGACGTAACCGATCCCGCCGTGCGCGAAGCCGCCGGCGCACTGCGCGCCGCGCTGCGCGCGTTTCGCGACGAACACGGTTTCGGCCGCGCGGTCGCCGCGCCGCAGATCGGCGTCGGGCAACGGATGATCGCGCTCGCGCTGGACGGCTGGCCCGACGTGATCGTGAACCCCGAAATCGTGTGGCACAGCGACGCGCGGATGACGCTGTGGGACGACTGCATGTGCTTTCCGGACCTGTTCGTGCGTGTCGAGCGCCACGCGTCGGTGAGCGTGCAGTACACGACGCTCGACGGCGAGCTGCATCGGCGCGACGCGCTGTCGCCCGATGTGTCGGAGCTGATGCAGCACGAGATCGACCATCTCGACGGCAAGCTGTCGTTCGATCGCGCGGCGGGGCCGAATGCGGTCGTGCATCGCAGCGTGTTCGACGCCGATCGCGCGTCGTTTGTCGCGCAGGTCGACTACGCGCCGCACGCGCCCGACGAGAAACGTTCGGCGCCGGAGCGCATTCAGTCCGGCGAAGCATCCGCGTATCCGCCGGGCGCCGCGTACATGAACGGCCGCTTCGTTCCGATCGCCGACGCGCGCGTGTCGGTGCTCGACTGGGGTTTCCTGCATTCCGACGTCACGTACGACACCGTGCACGTGTGGAACGGCCGCTTCTTCCGCCTCGACCGGCACATCGCGCGGTTCAGGCGCTCGCTGGCGCGGCTGCGGCTGGACGTACCGTTGAGCGACGACGCGCTGCGCGACATCCTCGTCGAATGCGTGCGCCGCTCGGGCCTGCGCAACGCATACGTAGAAATGCTGTGCACGCGCGGCGTATCGCCCACCTTCAGCCGCGACCCGCGCGACGCGGTCAACCAGTTCATCGCGTTCGCGGTGCCGTACGGCTCGGTCGCGAACGAGCGGCAGTTGCGCGAGGGCCTGCACCTGCATCTGGTCGACGACGTGCGGCGGATTCCGCCCGAATCGGTCGATCCGCAGATCAAGAACTACCACTGGCTCGACCTCGTCGCCGGGCTGCTGAAGGGGTATGACGCGGGTGCGGAGTCGGTCGTGCTGAAGTGCACGGACGGCAGCATCGCCGAAGGGCCCGGGTTCAACGTCTTCATCGTGCGCGACGGCCGGCTTCGGACGCCCGAGCGCGGCGTGCTGCACGGCATCACGCGGCAGACCGTGTTCGAGCTGGCGGCGTCGATGGGCATCGACGCGCAGGCTGGCCGTGTCGACGATGCGCAACTGCGCGAAGCGGACGAGGTGTTCATCACGTCGACAGCCGGCGGGATCATGCCCGTCACGCGGCTGAACGGCGCACCGATCGGCGACGGCCGGCCGGGCCCGATGACGCGCCGGCTGTTCGACGCGTACTGGGCGAAGCACGAGGATCCGGCGTGGAGCCTGGCGGTCGACTACGCGGCCAACTGCGCGGCCCACTCCGCGGCCGGCTGATCGCGGCGGCGCGGGCGCGATTTCCTTACCTCGCACGTAATCGACCGCCCGCGCGAGGCCGGCGACGATGACGGCACGCGAATACGAAACACGCAACGTTCGCGACCTCGTCCCCTCATCGACACAAGGAGCCTCGCCATGAACACCGCCCAATCCGCCTCGTCCGCCTCGTCCATTCACGCCGACCTGATCGAACGCTACTTCGACGCATGGAACGAACCCGACGTCGCGCGCCGCCGCGCGCTGATCGATGCGACCTATGCGAGCGACGCGGCCTATCGCGATCCGCTGATGGCCGGCGACGGCCACGCAGGCATCGACGCGATGATCGCGGCCGTGCAGGCACGCTTCCCCGCGTTCCGCTTTCGCCGCACGACCGACGTCGACGCGTTCGGCCAGCACCTGCGGTTCTCGTGGGCGCTCGTGTCGCCCGACGGCGCGGCGATCGTGAAGGGTTCGGACTTCGGCACGGTCGACGCGTCGGGCCGCCTCGCGACGATCACCGGTTTCATCGACGAGATGCCGGCCGCGGCGTCGTGACGTGAGCGATGCATGCGCAACGGCCGCCGGGATCGGGTAACGTTATGCGATTCGTTCCTGATCCTGGAGACTAGCCGACATGCTGAAGAATCTCGACCCGCTGCTGCACGCCGACATCCTGCACACGCTGCGTGCGATGGGGCACGGTGATGAAATCGCGATCTGCGATGCGAATTTCCCGGCGGAATCCGTCGCGGAGCACACGGTGGTCGGCCGCGCGTTGCGCATCGACGGCGCCGATTCGGCGCGCGTCGTGCGCGCGGTGCTGTCCGTGCTGCCGCTCGACACGTTCGTCGACACGCCCGCATGGCGGATGGAAGTCGTCGGCGACGCAGCCGCGGTGCCGCCCGTGCAGCGCGAAGTGCAGGCCGAGATCGATCGCGCGGAAGGGCGCGCGGTGCCGCTCGCGGGTATCGACCGTTTCGCGTTCTACGAGCGCGCGCAGCAGGCCTACGCGGTGATCGTCACCGGCGAGTTGCGCGGCTATGGCTGTTTCATCTTCAAGAAAGGGGTGTTGTTGAGCGACGCGGGCTAAACGCGGTTTTCAGTGCGTCGAGCCGCCGGCGCGGCCGCCGCAGTGTAAAGATTTGCTACAACCTTTTTCTTGGACACGGCGAAAAGACCCTCTATGCTGGCCCATTTGCCGCGCCCCCTTCGGGGCCGCGCGGCGTCGAACCGCCCGGGCGCGCCCGGGGCAAGCGGCCGAATTGCATACGAGGAGAGAGGCATGACGCGTACCGTCGATTCCGGCGTCATTTTTTTCGCACGCCTGGCGCTGGCGGCGTTGTTCTTGTGGGGCGGCATCATGAAGCTGCTCGGCTACAGCGATTTCATCGCGTATCTGCACGGGATGAACGTGCCCTATCAACAGGTCGTCGCGCCGATCGTCGTCGCGATCGAGGGGCTGGGCGGCCTGCTGCTGATCGTCGGCTACAAGGTACGGCCGCTCGCGTTGCTGATGGCGGTCTACACGATCGCGACCGCGATGGTCGGGCACAATTTCTGGGACGCGACGAGCGCCGCCGTCCAGCACGACATGGTGATTCACTTCTGGAAGAACGTCGCGATCGCCGGCGGGTTCCTGCTGCTGTTCGTCACCGGCGCCGGCGGCGCGAGCATCGACGCGCTGCGCCGGCCGAGTTCGTCGTACGGCGTGCTGCGTTGAACCGGGCTGACTCGCGCCGCCAGGCCGAGTCATAACAAAAGGGCCGAATCCCGCACGCCGCGGGATTCGGCCCTTCGTTCATCCGGCCGGCGCGTGCGCGCCGACGTTCAGCGTGCGTCCTTCACGTCCTTCGCATCCTTCGAGAACTGCACGGCGATCGCGCCGAGCACGCAGATCGCCGCGACGTACACGACCGGCGCGAGCGGATTCGATTTCATCATCAGCGACACGATTACCGGCGTGAGGCCGCCGAAGATCGCATACGCGACGTTGTACGAGAACGAGATGCCCGAGAAGCGCACGACGGCCGGGAAGCTCTTGACCATCACGAACGGCACCGCGCCGATCGTGCCGACCATGAAGCCCGCGATCCCGTAGTAGAGCGGCAGCGTCGACGCATCGGCCGCGACCTGCACGAACAGCAGGTAGTAGCACGCGGCCAGCCCGAGGCCGCCGATGCCGAGCACGCGCTTCGCGCCGATCCAGCCCGCGAGCGAACCGGCGGTGATGCAGCCGGCGGTCAGGCACAGCGTCGCGACGCTGTTCGCGAACAGTGTCGTCGCGGGCGTCAGGTGGAACTGCTTCTGCAGCAGCGCGGGCGTCATCAGGATCACGACGACGATCGCGGCCGACAGCATCCACGTGAGCAGCATCGACACGATTACCGCGCGGCCGTGGTCGCGCAGCACGGCCTTCAGCGGAATCTCGGCCGCGAGCGCCTTCTTCGCTTTCATCTCGGCGAACACCGGCGTTTCATGCAGCCAGCGGCGCAGGTACACGGAGAACAGGCCGAACACGCCGCCGAGCAGGAACGGGATGCGCCATGCGAACGCACCGACTTCGGCGGTCGAGTAGCGGCTGTTGATGCCGGCGGCGACGAGCGAGCCGAGCAGGATGCCGGCCGTCAGGCCCGCGGTCAGCGTGCCGCATGCATAGCCGATATGACGCGACGGCACGTGCTCGGACACGAACACCCACGCGCCCGGCACCTCGCCGCCGACCGCCGCGCCCTGCAGCACGCGGAACAGCAGCAGCAACACCGGCGCGAGGATGCCGATCGTGTCGTAGGTCGGCAGCAGGCCCATCAGCAGCGTCGGCACGGACATCATCAGCACGCTCAGCGTGAACATCCGCTTGCGGCCGAACAGGTCGCCGAAGTGCGCCATGATCACGCCGCCGAGCGGGCGCGCGAGATAGCCGGCCGCGAAGATGCCGAACGTCTGCAACTGGCGCAGCCAGTCGGGAATGTCGTGCGGGAAGAACAGTTGCCCAATCGCCGGCGCGAAGAACACGAAGATGATGAAGTCGTAGAACTCGAGGGCGCCGCCGAGTGCGGCAAGGCCAAGGGTCTTGTAGTCGCTGCGCGTGAGCGCGCGTTCGGCGGCGCGAGGCACGCCGCTCAATTCGGAAGCTTGCATGGTCAGGACGATCGGTTTTCGAATGTTGTTGTCGGTGCTGCGTCTCCAGGGCCCGCTATCGGCATGGACTGACAAGGCGCGGCTTGCATCGTCGAAGCGTGTCGTGTGCCGGGTGAGGCGCGCAACACGCGCCGCCGCACCGGGATGGGGCACGGCAGGGACGAAGCGTCAAAGCGGGTGGGAGGATTCTACAGGAGCGCGAAATGCGCGCGCGGGTGTGCGACGGGGAATGCTTCGGAGCGCGCGGCCGGGGCCGGGGCAAAAGCGCGTGCGGCGCGGGCGGCCGGTGAGCCGCTGACGCGCCGCGCGGGGCCGGGTTGCGTATCAGTTGCCGGCGATCGTATCGACCGGCTTGAACGTGCCGCGCTCGACCTTGTAGATCGTCACCGGCGCATCCTTCAGGTCGCCCTTCGCGTCGTACGCGATGCTCGGGGCCGACACGCCCTTGACCGACACCTTGCCGAGATACGGCGTGTACACCTTCGGGTCGGTCGAGTTCGCGTCCTTCATCGCGGTGAGCAGCGCGATCGTGCCGTCATACGAGTACGGCGAGTAGGTGATCACGTCTTCGTTGAAGCGCGCCTTGTAGCGTGCCGCGTAACCGGCGAAGCCCGGCATCTTCTCCTTCGGCAGCCCGCCCATGTAGACGATCGCGCCTTCGGCCGCGTCGCCGCCGACCTTCAGGAACGTCGGCGAGCGCGACATCTCGCCCGTCACGAACGCCGACTTCATCCCGAGCTGGCGCATCTTGCGGATCATCGGCGACGATTGCGCATCGCCGCCGCCGTAGAAGATCGCGTCCGGGTTCATTCCCTTGAGGTTGGTCAGGATCGCTGAGAAATCGAGCGCCTTGTCGTTCGTGAAGTCGCGCTTGATGATCGTGCCGCCCGCCGCCTCGACGGCTTTTGCGAATTCGTCGGCGATGCCCTGGCCGTAGGCCGTGCGGTCGTCGATGATCGCGATGCGCTTGAAGCGCAGCGTCTTCACCGCGTACGTGCCGACGATGCGGCCCGCTTGCGCGTCGCTCGTCAGCAGCCGGTAGGTCGTCTTGTAGCCGCGCGCGGTGTATTGCGGCGACGTGGCCATCGAGATCTGCGGCAGCCCCGCGCGATCGTACAGGTCGGACGCGGGAATGCTCGTGCCCGAGTTGAAGTGCCCGATGATCCCGCGGACGTTGTCGTCGATCAGCCGCTGAGCGACGGTCGTGCCCGTGCGCGGGTCGGCCTGGTCGTCCTGCGAATCGAGCTGGAACGTGACGGGCTTGCCGCCGATCGTCGGACGCGTCGCGTTGAAATCGGCGATCGCGAGCTGCACGCCCTTCTGCATGTCCGTGCCGTAGTTCGACTGCGGGCCGGTCAGCGGTGCGGCGAAACCGATCTTGACGACGTCGGCGGCAATGGCGTGCGCGCCCGACAGTGCGCAGGCAGCGGCCAGCGCGACGTGCGATACCTTCAGCTTCACTTTCACTTCCCCTTGATGGCGTGGTTGGGCCGCCGCCGGCTGGCGGGCCGGCACCGGTAAACCGGGCGAGACGGTTCGGTCGGCAGGCCGATGCGAGGGCCGTGCGTGCGTGCCGCGTGCTGCCCGGGCTGTGCCGGAATCGGCGTGTGTGGTGGCCGATGCCGCAGGCCCTGCACGCCGGTCGCTGCCGCGGCGGAAGGTCGTCTCGTGACCGTGAAGCGAAGTCTAGACAGCGAAAATGCGTGCGTCTTGCGCGTTCGGTGCGCGGCCGGCGACGATATCGGCATATCGTCGATAACCCTGATATATGCCGAAATCGTCACGACGAATGCGCAAACGCGCCAAGACGCTGTACGGTTGCATTTTTATGCTGGCGGATGCGGATGCGGATGCGGATGCGGATGCGGATGCGGATGCGGATGCGGATGCGGATGCGGATGCGCGGTGCCGGTGCTCCGGCAAGCCCGTGCGCTCATGGCATGTTGGCACCGGTGCATGCATGGCTGCGGCGTTGGCATAAGCGGATTCCCGGCCGGCCGTCGCATGCGCGGCGCAGTGGTTGTGCGCGCAACGTATGTGGCGTGTCGAAGCCGGTCGGCCGACGGCCCGACGTGACGGCTGCCGCCAACTTGCCCGCCCTTGCGATCGGCGCGACGCGATCGGAGGGGCGCTTCTATAATCGACGCCATCTGCCACTCGCCTTGCGGTTGCCCGGATGACGACCTTGCCAGCCGTACCGCCCATGAGCCTGTCCGATACGTTGCGCCACCAGCCCGACAACGCCGATCTCGGCGCGATGCTCGCGCACTTCCGCCTGCTCGAACCGGTATTCGATGCGCTGCCGGACGTCGCGTTCTTCGTGAAGGACGCGAACGGCCGCTACGCGCTCGTCAACCGCACGCTGGCGATGCGCTGCGGCTACAAGGACAAGCGTGACCTGCTCGGCAAGACGGCCGACGAAGTGTTTCCGCGCCGCTTCGGCCGCAGCTATTTCGAGCAGGACATGGCGACGATCAACGCGGGCCAGCAGTTGATGGACCAGCTCGAGCTGCACCTGTATCCGGGCCGCCAGCCGGGCTGGTGCCTGACCTGCAAGGAGCCGCTGCGCGATGCCGCAGGCAGGGTGGTCGGCCTCGCGGGCATCTCGCGCGACCTGAAGGCGCACGAGGGATCGCACCCGGCGTACAGCCGGCTCGCCGACGTGGTCCAGCACATCCAGGATCACTACGTACAGCCGCTGAACCTGAAGCAGCTTGCGCAGATGGCCGGGATGTCGGTCGCGCAGCTCGAACGCTACTTCCACAAGGTGTTCCACCTGACGCCGCGCCAGGTGCTGCTGAAGACGCGGCTGGATGCGGCCACCGCGCTGCTCGTCACGCACGACAAGGTGACCGACGTCGCGGCGCTATGCGGCTATACGGATCACAGCGCGTTCACGCGACAGTTCAAGGCGACGGTCGGCGTGACGCCGACGGAATACCGGTTGATGCTGCAGGAGCGGGCGGGGTGACGCGACGCGCCGAAAGGGCCGGCGAGTCGCAGGGATCGGGGCGATGCGGGAAAAGGGGGAGAGGGGAAGCGGTGAAAACCGCGGCTCAGCGGTAGCCGAGTCCTTTCAGGACGGCGGTGCCGTTTTCGGTCAGCCGGAAGCTGGGGGCCGTATCGGCGTCGAGCTTGACCATCTCGACGAGGCCGGCTTCCTGCAGCGCAGGCAGTTCGGGTTTGGCGTTCGCGCCGATCGGTGCGTGCAGGAGCACGAGCAGCGTCGCGATTTCATGATGACTGAGCAGGCGGCGCAGCATCGTCTTCTTTGCAGGGGGCGCGGCCGGGCGGCCCGCGGGTGCTTCTACGGCGCTCATCGCTTTCCTCCTTTTCGAGATAACTGTCGGGTACTGGTTGCGGATGGTGCCGTCGAAGACTTAAGCGATTCTTAAAACCGTGGCCGAGGACCGGATGCTGCGCTGCGGTACGGGTTACGGGATGTAACGTCAGACGGCGCGCGGGTCCCGGCCCGATCGCGGCAAGCCGCGCGGGCGGGTGCGCTGCCGCGCGATTCACCACGATGGTGCGTGCGGGATGCGGCCCTTTGAGTCAGCCGCGGGGCACGAATGTGATTCGGCCCCGAAATTCTGGTTCGTCTCTTTCTCTTATTTCCTGTGCTGTGCCTGCGCGGCCAGGCGCACGGCCGCGTTTGCCGCCCCGTAGCCGTCGTATCCGCCACGCCGCTCGACGATCTCGAGCGAGAAGCGGTTGTCGACCAGTTCTGTATACGCGTGCAGGAATTCGCCGCCGTGCTCGTCGCGGTCGTACAGCAGGTGATGCGTGCTCAGCGTGTCGATCAACTCGTCCGGCAGCGCGTAGCGTGCGGCGAGATCGTCGTAGTAGTTCGGCGGAATGCGCAGGAACGGAATGCCGTCGGCCGCGAACGCGGCGATCGTTTTCACGATGTCGTCCGTGCGGAACGCCACGTGGTTCAGCCCCGTGCCGTGATAGCGGTCGAGCGATTCGGCGACCGCCGTGTGCCGGTCGACCGACGCGTTCAGCGCGATCCGCACCGAGCCGTCGGCGCTGCGCACCGCGCGGCTGCGCATCAGCCCGTACGGGTCGGGCACGAGCCAGCTGCGCTCGGCCTCGAAGCCGAAGGCCGTCTTGAAGAACAGGATCCACGTATCGAGCGCGTCGGCCGGCAGCGCCAGGCACACGTGATCGATGCCCGTCAGCGGGCCGACCTCGCTCGGGCCGTCGATGTCGGTCAGCACGAAGTCCGACTCATACAGCGTCGGCGCGTTCGGCGCTTCGTCGACGAAATACTCGAGGCTGCCGTCCGGTGCCTGCACGCTCGGCAGCACGCGTTCGTTCGGCCCGACGCGGCCGGAGAACGGCGCATAGCCGAAACCGGCCGCGCGTTCGAACGCCACTTTCGCGTCGTCGACGCGGAATGCCGAAGCACACAGCGACAGCCCGTGCTGCTGGAAGAACGCATCGGCGAACGAGTCGCGTTCCGCGTTCAGCACGATCGACGCGGCGCCGTGCTGGAACAGCGTCACATCCTTCGACCGATGCCGGCCCGCGAGCCGGAAGCGCATCCGGCCGAGCCATTCGCCGACGGTTGCCGCGGCCTGTGCGTCGACCGCGAATTCGATGAACTGGAACCCGACGTGCGCGGGCGGCGCCGGCGGCGCGAACAGCGGCTGGCTGGCGGCCGGCGCGCGGCCGTCCCGGGCGAGCCGCTCGCGTGTCAGTTCTTCCAGGTAGAGCAGCGAGCGATGGCCGTCGGCGGCCGTGATCGCGGTCGGCGCCGCGCGGAAGCCGTCGTTGAAGATCTCGAGCGACAGCGGCCCCGTGTAGCCCGATTCGATCACGCGCGCGGTGAAGCGCGCGAGGTCGAAGTCGCCCTGGCCCGGGAACGAGCGGAAATGGCGGCTCCATTCGAGTACGTCCATCGCGAGCTTCGGCGCATCGGCGATCTGCACGAACGCGATCCGGTCGCCGGGGATGTCGGCGATCGCGTCTGGAGAATCGTCGAGCGACAGCGTATGGAAGCTGTCGAGCGCAAGGCCGAGGTGCGGGCTGTTCACGGCATTCACGAGTTGCCACGCATGGCCGTACCGCTTCACGACTCGGCCCCACGCGAGCGCTTCGTACGCGGCGACCACGCCGGCTTGCCGCGCGGCTTCCGCGAGCGCGCCGAGCTGGTCGACGAGCAGCCCGTCGTCGGCGATCGTGTCGGCCGACACGTTGCTGCACACCAGGATGCGGTCGGTGCCGAGCGCGTGCATCACGTCGAACTTGCGCTTGATGCGGTCGAGGTTGCGGGCGAGCTGGGCTGCGCTCACGCCCTCGAAGTCACGAAATGGCTGGAACAGCACGATGTCGAGGCCGAGATCGGCGGCCATGCGCCGGACGTCGGCCGGCGATCCGTCGAAGTAGACGAGGTCGTTTTCGAAGATTTCGACGCCGTCGAAGCCGGCGGCCTTGATGGCGGCGAGCTTCCCGGCGAGCGTGCCGGACAGTGACACGGTGGCGATCGAGCGCTGCATGGGCGAATCCTGCGGATGAGCGGGACACGGCGCCGGTCGAATCGACCCTGAATGAACCAGTCGTTGAATTAACGAAGAACGCCATATCCCGAATTTACTGGGTAAGTGATGCGTATTGTACAAACTAACTAGGTGGTACAAATTAGCGAAAACCCGAAAAGACATTGCGCTTTCGCAAGCGCACACTAGCGCCAAATCTTGACGTCAGGGGGCGAAGTCGGCTAGCGATGCGCCCCCGTTTTAGGAGCAGAAACACCATGAGCAAGCCCAAGGTGCTGGTGCTGAACGGCCCGAACCTGAATCTGCTGGGGACGCGCGAGCCCCATATCTACGGCGCGGAAACGCTCGCCGACGTCGAGCAGCGCTGCCGAACGGCCGCTGAAGCGCTCGGGCTGGAAATCGACTTCCGCCAGTCGAACGCCGAGCACCAGTTGATCGACTGGCTGCACGCCGCGCGTCACGATACGCACGGCATCGTGATCAACCCGGCTGCCTATACGCATACGTCGGTGGCGCTGGCCGACGCGCTTTCCGCGATCGCGAAACCGGTGATCGAAGTTCATATCTCGAACGTGCATCGCCGCGAGGCGTTCCGCCACCATTCCTATGTGTCGGCGGTTGCCGAAGCCGTGATCTGCGGCTGCGGCACCGAAGGCTACGTGTTCGCGCTGCAGCGTCTGGCGACGCTGTTCGCGCAGGGAGCCGCGCGATGAGCCGCCCGTCGTTTCTGATCGGCCTGATCGGCCAGGGCATCGGCGGATCGCTGTCGCCGGCGATGCACGAGGAAGAAGGTTTCCGCCAGGGGTTCGGTTATGTCTACCGGCGGATCGACCTCGACGTGCTCGGCGTGACCGTCGACGCACTGCCGCAACTGCTCGATGCCGCGCAGCGGATGGGCTACAACGGCCTGAACATCACGCATCCGTGCAAGCAGCGCGTGATCGAGCACCTCGACGCGCTGTCGGACGATGCGCGTGCGCTCGGCGCGGTGAACACCGTGTTGTTCAAGGACGGCAAGCGGATCGGCCACAACACCGACTGGTCGGGCTTCGCGAAATCGTTCCGCCGCGGGTTGCCCGACGCGTCGCTCGAACGCGTCGTCCAGCTCGGCGCGGGCGGCGCGGGCGCGGCCGTGGCGCACGCCGCGCTGCAGATGGGCGCGGCCGAACTTACGATTTTCGATGTCGACGGCGCGCGCGCCGCCGATCTCGCGGCTGAGCTGCAGCAACGCTTCCCTGCGGCACGCGTTGTACAGGGCGGCGATCTCGCGGACGCGATGCGCGCCGCGACGGGCCTGATCCACGCGACGCCGACAGGCATGGCCAAGCATCCGGGCCTGCCACTGCCGGCCGAGCTGCTCCACGCGGGCATGTGGGTGGCCGACATCGTGTATTTCCCGCTCGAAACCGAACTGGTCCGCGCCGCGCGCGCGGCCGGCTGCGCGACGCTGCCGGGAGGCGGGATGGCCGTGTACCAGGCCGTCGATGCGTTCGAGATCTTCACCGGACGAACGCCGGACGACGAACGAATGTTCGAACACTTTCAGTCGCTGGTCGCACGCTGACCCTTCAACCGACTAGCTGAAAAAAGAGATCAGGAGACAATCATGCAGCACACCACCCACTCGAACGCCGCGACCGCGGCGGCCGGCACGGTCCGGCGCACCTCGGCGCGCTACAAGATTCTCGCGTTGCTCGCCATCGGCACGATGATCAACTATCTCGACCGCACCGTGCTGGGGGTGGCTGCACCGCAGCTCACCAAGGAGCTCGGCATCAATGCGGCCGTGATGGGCATCATGTTCTCCGCGTTTTCGTGGACGTACGTCGCGATGCAGGTGCCCGGCGGCCTGTTCCTCGACCGCTTCGGCAGCAAGATCACCTATTACTGGTCGATGACGCTGTGGTCGCTGTGCACGTTCCTGCAGGGCTTCGTGCCGGGCGTCGCGACGCTGTTCGCATGCCGGCTCGGGCTCGGCGTGACGGAGGCGCCGTGCTTCCCGACCAACAGCCGGGTCGTCGCGACGTGGTTCCCGCAGAACGAGCGCGCGATGGCGACCGGTACGTATACGGTCGGCGAGTACATCGGCCTCGCGTTCTTCAGCCCGGTGCTGTTCGCCCTGATGGGCGCGTTCGGCTGGCGCTCGCTGTTCTGGGTCGTCGGCGCGATCGGCATCGCGTTCGGCCTGGTCTGGTGGAAGTTCTATCATGAGCCGCGCAACCATCCGGGCGCCAACTCGGAGGAGCTTGCGTATATCGAGGCGGGCGGCGGTCTCGTGCACGGTGCACGCAAGGACGGCGACAAAGGCGCCAAGGGCGCGCAGAAGAAGTTCAGCTGGGCAATGGCCGGCAAGCTGCTGAAGAAGCGCCAGCTCGCGGGCATCTGCCTCGGCCAGTTCGCCGGCAATTCGACGCTGGTGTTCTTCCTGACCTGGTTCCCGACCTACCTCGCCACCGAGCGCCACATGGGCTGGCTGAAGATCGGCTTCTTCGCGGTGATGCCGTTCATTGCCGCATCGGTCGGCGTGATGTTCGGCGGGATCTTCTCCGACTGGCTGCTGCGTCGCGGCAAGTCCGCGAACCTCGCGCGCAAGCTGCCGATCATCGCGGGCCTGCTGCTCGCGTCGACGATCATTCTCGCGAACTACGTGCAGAGCAACGAGGCCGTGATCGCAATCATGTCGGTCGCGTTCTTCGCGCAAGGGATGGCCGCACTCGGCTGGACCCTCGTGTCGGACATCGCGCCGGACGGCCTGCTCGGCGTGACGGGCGGCATTTTCAACTTCGCGGCGAACCTCGCCGGCATCATCACGCCGCTCGTGGTCGGCTTCATCGTCGCGTCGACCGGCTCGTTCGTCGGCGCGCTCGTGTTCATCGGCGTGATCGCGCTGATCGGTGCGCTGTCTTACATCTTCGTCGTCGGCGACATCAAGCGGATCGAACTGTAGGCATCGCCTCCACGCGCATCCTGTGCGTTCGCCCGGCGGCCGGTTGGCCGCCGGGCTTTTTTGTTGGCGCGACGCGTTGCGTGCACCCTTATGCGTGCTGCACCGCGATACCGAGCGATTCGACCGCCTGCGCGATCGCCGCGACCGCGCGCCGGATATCGTTGGCGTCGATCGCACCGATGCAGCCGACGCGGAACGTCTCGAGCTGCGTGAGCTTGCCCGGATACAGGATGAAGCCGGCATCGCGCACGGCGTCGTAGAAGCGGCGGAAATCGTAGGCCGGATGGTCGGGCGCGTGGAACGTGACGATCACCGGCGCCTGCACGTTCGCATCGAGGAACGGCGCGAAGCCGAGCGCGCGCATCGATTCGACCAGCGTCCGGCAGTTGTCCGCGTAGCGCGCACCGCGCGCCGGCTGGCCGCCTTCGGCGAGATACTGATCGAGCGCGGCGCGCAGCGCGGCGATCACGTGCGTCGGCGGCGTGAAGCGCCACTGGCCCGTCTTGCGCAGGTATGCGTACTGATCGTGGAGATCGAGCGCGAGCGACGGCGAATTGCCTTCGCCGGCCTCGAGCGCATCGCGCCGCACGATCGCGAACCCCATCCCCGGCACGCCTTCGAGACATTTGCCGCTTGCCGAGATCAGCGCATCGATGCCGCTGCCCGCCAGCGCGATCGGCAGCGCGCCGAACGAGCTCATCGCGTCGACGATCAGCCGCTTGCCGTGGCGTCGGCACACGGCGGCGATGTCGTCGAGCGGGTTCAGGATGCCGGCGCTCGTCTCCAGATGCACCTGCGCGACGTGCGTGATGCGCGGCTCGCGCGCGAACGCGGCTTCGATCGCGGCCGGATCGACGGCCGCATCCTCGCCGAACGGCAAAGCGATCGCTTCGATTCCGAGCCGGCCCAGGATCTTCAGGATGCGCGCGCAATACGCGCCGTTGTCGGGCACCAGCACGACGCCGTCGCGCGGCACCAGCGTACCGAGCGCGGCTTCGACCGAGAACGTGCCGCTGCCCTGCATCGGTACGCACACGTACTCGTCGCCGCCATGCGCAATGGCGACGAGGTCCGCGCAGACGCTGGCCGTCAGTTGATTGAAAGCGGCATCCCACGAGCCCCAGTCATGTTGCATTGCGTGGCGGGTTGTGGCGGAGGTGGTGAGCGGGCCGGGCGTAAGAAGAATCGGATCGGACATGGTTTTTCCTTGCAAAGGTCGAAAGAAACGCCGGGCGGCATTTCTGAATGACTTGCATGATATTGGCAAAATGTGTCATTTTTTGGAAATTGTGGCATTCGTCACGGGTTTGTCATCGAACGCTGTGATCCTTCGCTTGCCGCGAGAAACCTGACCTCGGCGCGGCGGCGAGGCAGGCCGTTGATCGGCCTGCCCGGAGATAACAGGAGAGCCGGATCGTGCCCCGGCCATTTGGTGTTCCGCCTACGGAGAAGTGAGATGACACTGCAGAATTCCTCGCGCGCCGCTGCCGGCGCGTTCCGCAAGCTTGCACTGGCCGCCACCGTCGCCGGTCTGATGGGCGCCGCGTTGCCCGTGCATGCGGCGAGCGCGGTCGTGCTGTACACGGCGGACGGTCTCGAGAACCTCTATCGCGATGTGCTGCCGGCGTTCGAGAAGAAGGAAGGCGTCAAGGTCAACATCGTGACGGCGGGCAGCGGCGAAGTCGTCAACCGCGCGAACATCGAGAAGAATTCCCCGAAGGCCGACGTGATCGTCACGCTGCCGCCTTTCATTCAGCAAGCCGGCCAGATGGGCCTGCTGCAGGCGTACCAGAGCGTGAACTACAAGAACGTGCCGGCGATCGCGAAGGCGGAAGACGGCACGTGGGCGACGTTCGTGAACAACTACTTCTCGTTCGCGATCAACCCGGACGTCGTGAAGAACCAGCCGAAGACGTTCGCCGACCTGCTGTCGCCGGCCTATGCGGGCAAGGTCGCGTACTCGAACCCGGCCACGGCCGGCGACGGGATGGCCGTGCTGATCCTGACGACGTCGCTGATGGGCGAGGACAAGGCGTTCGACTACCTCGCGAAGCTGTCGCAGAGCGTGAAGTTCCACACGAAGGGCACGGGCTACCTGAACGTGCTGCTGTCGCGTAACGAGATCAGCGTCGCGAACGGCGACCTGCAGATGGACCTCGACGATGCCGAACACGGCGCGCTGTCCGTCAAGCCGATCTTCCTGGCCGCGAAGGACGGCGACCAGCCGACCACGTTCCAGCTCCCGTACGGCATCGGCCTGATCAAGAGCGGCCCGAACCAGGACGCCGGCAAGAAGCTGATCGACTATCTGATGTCGAC
The DNA here is from genome assembly GCF_000466765.1 of Burkholderia sp. AU4i. Lineage (NCBI taxonomy): Bacteria > Pseudomonadati > Pseudomonadota > Betaproteobacteria > Burkholderiales > Burkholderiaceae > Burkholderia > Burkholderia sp. AU4i. Next base: position 38,019 of record NZ_ASSI01000065.1, read on the forward strand.
GGAAGTGCAGTCGAAGGTGCCGGACATGTACGGCATCCCGGGCCGCACGGACGTGCCGCTGGCCGGCAAGAACGGCGAAGCGGTCAAGAAGGCGATCGCGGGCGTGAAGCTGATCCCGGTCGACTGGACCCAGGTGATGGCGAAGAAGCCGGTGTGGATCGAGCGCTGGAAGAAGGACGTGATCGGCAGCTCGGGCAAGCAGCTCGACGTCGTCAAGCCGAAGTGATCGGCGCACGCCGCCTGTATTCGTGAGCAAGAGGATGAACCCGGTGGAAACCACCCTGACCCATCCCGGCGCATTCGGCGCCGCCGAACCGCGAGCAACGCTGCGGTCCGGCGCGCCGGGCGGCGTGCAGATCGAACACCTGAGCGTGCGCTACGGCGCACGCACGGTGCTGGAAGATCTGTCGCTGTCGATCGGTGCCGGTGAATTTCTGACCGTGCTCGGCAAGAGCGGCTGCGGCAAGACCACGCTGCTGCGCTTCATCGCCGGGTTCGTGAAGGCCGACGGCCTGACCGGCACGCTGACCGTTGCCGGACGCGACCTGACCTACGCGCCGCCGCACAAGCGCAATCTCGGTCTGCTGTTCCAGAATTACGCGCTGTTCCCGCACCTGTCGGTGTTCGAGAACGTCGCCTTCGGGCTGCGCGCGCGCGGCATGGCGTCGTCGGAAGTGACGCGCCGTGTCGCCGATGCGCTGAAGCTCGTGCAACTCGGCGATGCGGGCCATCACCTGCCCGCGCAGTTGTCGGGCGGAATGCAGCAGCGCGTCGCGCTGGCGCGCGCGCTCGTGATCGAGCCGGACGTGCTGCTGCTCGACGAGCCGCTGTCGGCGCTCGACGCCAACCTGCGCGCGTCGGTGCGCAGCGAACTGAAGGCGCTGCACGAGCGCCTGCCGAACCTGACCGTCGTCTGCGTGACCCATGACCGCGACGACGCGCTCGTGCTGTCCGACCGCGCGCTGCTGATGCGCGACGGCCACATCGCGCAGCTCGGCACGCCGCAGCAGCTGTACGACGCGCCGCGGGACGGCTACGTCGCGCGTTATCTCGGCCCGGCGAACCTGCTGCCGCCGCACGTGATCTTCCCGCTCGGCGATCCGCGCCATGAAGTGCGTGGCAAGGTGGCGTGCGTGCGCCCCGAGCGCCTGACCGTGATGCCGCCCGCCGCGGGCGGGCTGCACGGCACGGTGTCGTCCGTCGAATGGCAGGGCGCGGACCTGTCGATCGCGGTCACGATCGATGCGGCGCCCGACGAGCCCGTGCGCGTCACGATGCAACGCGGCCGCGGCGCGGCTCCCGAGCGCGGTGCGCGCGTTTCCCTGCATTGCGAGGCAGACGATGTCGTCCTTATCGAGCCCTGAAGCCGGCCTGCCGCCGCACGTGCTCGCGTCGGCCGCCGCGCACGCCGCCGCCGCGCGGCGCCGCAAGCGCATGGGTGACCTGCACCTCGCCGCGCTCGCGATCGTCGTGCTGGGCCCGCTCGTCGTCTATCCGCTGGTACGGCTCGTGCTGCTGAGCGTGTCGGGCGACCACGGGCTGAGTTTCGCCGCGTACCGGACGTTCTTCGGCAACCCCGACACCCGCAACGTGCTGCTGACCACGCTCGGCGTGCTGTTCGCGAGCGCCGGCACCGCGTCGGTGCTCGGTGTACTGCTGGCCGCGCTGCTGTTCTTCAAGCCGTTTCCGGGCGCGTCGCTCGTCACGCGCTTCCTGGAGCTGTACGTCGCGTTTCCGTCGTTCCTCGTCGCGTTCACGCTGATCTTCCTGTACGGCTCGCAAGGCTCGATCAGCATCGCGCTGCAGCACCTGTTTCATCTCGAAAATGCGCCGCTCGATTTCCTGTTCGGCATCGGCGGCGTGATTCTCGCGCAGACCGTGTTCTATACGCCGTTCGTCGTGCGGCCGACGCTCGCATCGTTCGCGACGCTCGATTTGCGGCTGATCGAAGCCGCGCGCAGCCTCGGCGCGTCCGGCTGGATGCTCGCCCGCCGCGTCGTGCTGCCGATCGCGTGGCCGGGCATCGCCGCCGGCACCGTGCTGTGCTTCCTGCTGACGCTGAATGAATTCGGGATTCTGCTCGTGCTCGGCAGCGCGCGGCTCGTCACGCTGCCGGTCGCGATCTACAGCAGCGCGACCGTCGACCTCGACCTGCCGACCGCGTCGGCCGGCGCGGTGGTGATGCTCGCGCTGTCGCTGGCGCTGTATGCGGTTTATCGCCGGGTGAACCGGCGCGCGACGGGAGGGAACGATGTCCGCTGAATTCCGTATCGGGCAGGGCGTGCCGCGCCACCAGATCGGCTGGGGCGACACGGTGCTCAAGCATGCATCGCGCGCGGCGCTCGCGCTGGCCGCGTTCGCGTGCTTCTGGCTGTTCGTGTTGCCGGTCATCGTCGTCGCGCTGTCGAGCGTGTCGACGCAGTGGTCGGGCACGATCTTGCCGGCCGGTTACAGCCTGCGCTGGTTCGAGCGGCTCGGGTCGCCGGAATACGACGCGCTGCTGACGAGCCTCGAAATCGGCTTCGGCGTGTCGGCGGTCGGCACGGTCCTCGGGCTGTGGCTCGCGCTGGCGCTCGAAGGGCGCGACCGGCGCGGCCTCGGCGCGGTGGTCGATGCCCTCGTGATGGTGCCGAACGGCGTGCCGAGCGTCGTGCTCGGGCTCGCGGTGCTGATCGCGTATCACCAGAAGCCGGTCGACCTGTCGAGCTCGGCGGCGATCGTCGTGCTCGTGCAGCTCGCGCTGATCTTGCCGTTCTGCTATCGCTGCGCGGCCGCGGCGCTGCGTCCGGAGCTGACCGTGCTGCGCGAAGCGGCGGCGAGCCTCGGCGCGCCGCCCGCGATGGTGCTGCGCCGCGTGCTGCTGCCGCAGCTGGTGCCGGCGCTGCGCGCGAGCCTCGCACTCGGCTTCGCGCTGTCGCTCGGCGAGCTCGGTGCGACGCTGACGGTTTATCCGCCCGGCTTCGCGACCGTGCCGATCGTCGTGATCGGCCAGGTGGAGCGGGGGTATTACCTTCCGGCGTCGGCGCTGTCGCTGCTGATGCTGGGCGCGTCGCTCGCGGCGCTGCTGCTGATCGCCGCGCGCGTGCCGCGCGGCAAGCGGGTGGCATCATGAACGCCGCGTTCGCATTGCGCCAACCTGGCGACGCGTCGGCGGCCGGTATCCCGACGGCGCTTGCGGGTCGCTCGGTCGACGTCAACGGCCGGCACTACCGGCTGCCGGTCGAGCCGACCGTCGTCGTCTGCGTCGACGGCTGCGAGTACGACTATCTCGAACGGGCGGTGGAAGCGGGTGTCGCGCCGTTCATCGGCCGGATGATCGCGGAAGGCACGGCCTGGCGCGCCGATTGCGTCGTGCCGACCTTCACCAACCCGAACAACCTGTCGATCGTCTGCGGCGTGCCGCCGTCGGTTCACGGAATCTGCGGCAACTATTTCTGGGACCCGGCCGCCGACGGCGGGCGTGGCGCCGAAGTCATGATGAACGACCCGGCCTACCTGCGGGCCGGCACGTTGCTCGCGGCGGCGTCCGACGCCGGTGCGCGGGTGGCCGTCGTGACGGCGAAGGACAAGCTGCGCCGGCTGCTCGGCTGGCAGATGAACGGCATCTGCTTTTCGGCCGAGAAGGCCGCGCAGGCGAATCTCGCCGAAAACGGGATCGTCGACGTGCTCGACTGGGTCGGCCTGCCGTCGCCGGACGTCTACAGTGCGGCGCTGTCCGAATTCGTGTTCGCGGCCGGCGTGCGGCTTGCGCAGACGCGCCAGGTCGACCTGATGTACCTGTCGACCACCGATTACGTGCAGCACAAGTGCGCGCCGGGCAGTGCCGGCGCGAACGCGTTCTACGCGATGATGGACGGTTATCTGGCGCAGCTCGACGCGCTCGGCTGGGCGATCGGGCTGACGGCCGACCACGGGATGAACGCGAAGCACGATCCCGCGACGGGCCGGCCGAACGTCATCTATCTGCAGGATGCCTTCGACGGGTGGTACGGCGCGCAGGCTGCGCGCGTGATCCTGCCGATCACGGATCCGTACGTCGTGCACCACGGCGCGCTCGGCTCGTTTGCCACGGTCTATCTGGCGCAGGGCGTCGACCGGGCCGAGGCGATGTGGCGCGTCGGCGGCCTCGACGGCGTCGAGCTCGTGCTCGACAACGCGGAAGCCGCGGCACGTTTCGAGCTGCCGGCCGACCGGATCGGCGATCTCGTCGTGATCGGCCGCCGCGACATGACGCTCGGCACGCGCGAGCGCGAACACGATCTGTCGGGCCTCACGGTGCCGCTGCGTTCGCATGGCGGCGTGTCGGAGCAGGAAGTACCGCTGCTGTTCAATCGCCGTATCGAGCCGGTCGATCCTGCGCGTCGCCCGCGCAATTTCGACGTGTTCGATTTCGTGCTGAACCGGGTCGCGACATGATGGCTCACCCCCGACACGATCACCCGGCGTTTCGCGCGGAGGCGCTGCGCTGGTGCGGCACGCGCGCGACGCGCGAACGCACGCTCGACGTCATGGACCCTTACACGGGCACGCGCGTCGGTACGGTGCCGCTCGCGAGCGTCGACGACGTGCGAGCGGCATTCGACTACGCGATGGCGTACCGGCCGACGCTCACGCGTTACGAGCGTTCGGAGATCCTCGAACGCGCGGCTGCGCTGTTGCGCGAGCGTACCGAGGAAGCGTCCGACCTGATCACGCTCGAGTCGGGGCTGTCGAAACAGGACTCCCGCTACGAGATCGGCCGTGTGGCCGACGTGTTGAAGTTCGCGGCGGTCGAGGCGCTGCGCGACGATGCGCAGAGTTTCTCGTGCGACCTGACGCCTCATGGCAAGGCCCGCCGCGTGTTTTCGCAGCGGCAGCCGCTCGATGGCGTGATCGTTGCGATCACGCCGTTCAATCATCCGATGAACCAGGTGGCGCACAAGATCGCGCCGGCGATCGCGACCAACAACCGCGTGATCGTGAAGCCGTCGGAGAAGGTGCCGCTGTCGGCGCTCTATCTGGCCGACCTGCTGGTTGAAGCCGGTCTGCCGGAGCCGATGCTGCAGGTGCTGACCGGCGATCCGCGCGAGATCGCGGACGAGCTTGTCACGCACCCGCATGCGTCGCTGATTACCTTCACGGGCGGCGTGGCGATCGGCAAGGCGATTGCCGCGCGGGCCGGCTACCGCCGCATCGTGCTGGAACTGGGTGGCAACGATCCGTTGATCGTCCTCGACGATGCCGATCTCGAACGCGCGGCGTCGCTGGCGGTGCTCGGGTCGTACCGGAATTCGGGCCAGCGCTGCACGGCCGTCAAGCGGATGCTGGTGCAGCGCTCGATCGCGCCCGCCTTCACCGAATTGCTCGTCGAGAAGACGCGCGCATGGAAGTACGGCGATCCGTTTGATCCCGCGAACGAAATGGGCACGGTGATCGACGAGGACGCGGCGCGGCTGTTCGAGGCGCGGGTCGGGGAGGCGGTCGCGCAAGGCGCGAGGCTGTTGACGGGCAACGTGCGGCGCGGCGCGCTGTATGCGCCGACCGTGCTCGACAACGTCGATCCATCGATGACGATCGTGCGCGAGGAGACCTTCGGCCCGGTATCGCCGGTGATTGCGTTCGACACGATCGACGACGCGATCCGTATCAGCAACGGGACGGCGTTCGGGCTGTCGTCGGGTGTCTGTACGGACAGCACGGCGGCGGTGGTGCGGTTCGTGAACGAGCTGAACGTCGGCACGGTGAATGTATGGGAAGTGCCCGGATACAGGATCGAGCTGTCGCCGTTCGGCGGGATCAAGGACTCGGGGCTCGGATACAAGGAGGGCGTTCAGGAGGCGATGAAAAGCTTCACGAACCTGAAGACGTTTTCGCTGCCTTGGGAGTGAATGAATGGCATTGACGGTGGAAGATATCCACGGGTTGTATCGCGAGCATGGTCATGTGGCCTATAGCGGTGAACCGGTCACGCAGCTCGAGCATGCATTGCAGAGCGGATTGCTGGCGGAAGAGGCGGGGGCTGATGAAGCGCTGGTTGCGGCGGCGTTCCTGCACGATCTCGGGCACCTGCTGAATCGCCAGGGCGAGACGCCGAGTGCGCGCGGGATCGACGATCTGCACCAGTATTACGTGCTGCCGTTCCTGCGTCCGCTGTTTTCCGACGCGGTGCTGGAGCCGATCCGGCTGCACGTCGACGCAAAGCGCTGCCTGTGCCGCACGGACGCCGGCTACTTCGAGAGCCTGTCGCCGGACTCGGTGCGCAGTCTCGCGCTGCAGGGCGGCATCTTCAGTGAGGAGGAGACGGCGGCGTTCCTGCAGCGCCCGTTCGCGGAGGATGCGCTGCGTCTGCGCCGCTGGGACGATACGGCAAAGGAAGAGGGCAAGGTGACGCCTGATCTCGATCACTATATGGAGATCGTCGCGCGCCAGGCGCGCGCAGGGTGACCGGTTGAGTTGCTTCTATATATAAGACCCCGCACGCGACAGCGTGCGGGGTCTTATATTTTTTGAGAAACCCCTTGCGCAGTTCGAAGAGGGTGCTTAGAATCACGCCTCTTTCGCGCTAACGGAAACGCAGCGCGGGAGAGGGAAGCGAAGCTGGTGGTGTGCTGCAGTGATGGGCGCGCGGCTGGCTTGGAAGTTGAACCCCGCAGTCGCAACGATGCAGTGTAAAAAGTTGTTGACGAGCTGCGAAACACGGTTCATAATCTCGTTTCTCTGCTGCTGAAAACGCAGCGCTGCCAGGAAACACGAAGTTCCTCGCAG
>NZ_ASSI01000066.1:0-37423 GCF_000466765.1 Burkholderia sp. AU4i
CACCACTTCCGACTTTAGCTCTAAATCACCGATACCGGCACTGGAGACAGTAGCGGCCTCGATTTGCTGTTGCCGCAAGTCGGTAAGATCGATCGACTCATTGCCGATACGGCGTATTACCAGATCGAGCGCAATGAACAACTGCTCGCCAGCGGCGTCGTGCCGGTGATTCCTCCCAAGGCCGATGCGGTCGATGACGCGAAGCAAAATCGTTGGCACGATCAACTTGTGCGTTATCTGAAAGAGAAGGGACAGTATGCATTCCAGAACAAATATGGCTATGGCCTGCGCGCTCGCGTTGAGGCGCAATTTTCGCGCATTAAGCGCTGCATCGGCGACACGCTGCTGACGCGTCGCATCGCGTCACAAACTCAGGAAGGCCGCGCTATCGCCAACCTGATCAATCAATGGAATGCATTTGGTCAGGCGAGGTGCGTTAAAAAAGCCTAATTGCGTCTGCACCACCAGCGCCCCTAACCTCCCGAACAAAGCCGAAGCAGATCTTCGATTCGGTTGATCCCAAACGCTGGTGCTTTGCGCTCTCTACTTCTCCGTCGAGATTGGCATTGAATTGTTCAACTTCTTGACACGGTAGTCGAGTTGCGCGCGTGTCAATCCGAGAAGACGTGCGGCTTCTGATATGTTCCCGTTCGCGGCTTTGAGTGCCGCGCGTACGAGCGCATCTTCGACCTCGCAAAGTGTCGCTTTGTTCATCTGTACAGCAAGCGCTGCCCAATCCTCGAGCCCCTCCGGGGCTTCTCCGCTCTTGCGGATCGTCTCGGGGGGAGCGCTCGTCGATATGGAATCGAGGGCAAGCGACCCAAGGTCGCTTAAACCAAAAGCACCCTTACATTCCACGGTGTCACCGCTACTAAACAAGTGGCATACATCGAGCGTACCGCCTTCCTCGGCGAGGATAACGCCACGTTCGAGCACATTTTCCATCTCGCGGATATTCCCGGGCCACGAGTAATCCAGCAATAGATGAAGCGCACGATTGGATAAGCCCTTGAGGGACCGACCATGCCTTTTTGAAAATTTCTTTATGAAAAATTCCAGCAAAACCGGGATATCATCCTTTCTTTCACGCAAAGGTGGAATAACAATTGGAAATACATTCAGCCGGTAGAAAAGATCCTCACGAAAACGCCCGCTTTTTATCGCCTGTTTGAGGTTGTCATTAGTCGCAGTAATTACCCGAACATTTACCTTAACCGTCTTTGAACTCCCGAGGTGCTCCATCTCCCCCGTTTGCAAAACTCTCAATAGCTTCGCTTGAGCGGTTAGACTGAGATTACCAATCTCATCCAAAAAAATGGTCCCTTCGTTTGCGCTTTCGAAACGCCCAACGCGGGCATCGGATGCGCCGGTGAATGCCCCTCGCTCCACACCAAAAAGCTCCGATTCAATCAGCGAATCGGGAAGAGCTGCACAATTTAATTCAACGAATGGTTTCCCTACACGCGAACTTCTGTTGTGCAGTTCCCGAGCAAACAGGCTTTTGCCCACGCCGCTCTCGCCCATCAGTAAAACGGTCGCACTAGTGGGAGCCACTCTGAATATTTTGTGCATCACTGCGTTGAATCCAGCAGACGCCCCTATTGGTCCTTCTTTGACAGGCACTTCGTCAGGCTTGCAAGGCACACACTCATGATCTGTAGAGTCAGTCGGGGCTGGCCCTGAACTTTTCAACGCGACAAAGCGACGTTTCTCCAGAGATTGTGGCAGCATATACCGAAGATCCGCATCGGGGGCGTCCCACTCGTCCACGGGCTTTCCAATGATTCGACATAATGTATTGCCCATCGCGCGGCATTCGACTTCCCGGTATAGAATACGCCGGCCCATGAAAGCGCTCGTGTAGCCGCACGCGTAGCCAATCTGCATCCAGCAGGCTGGTTCGGAGCCGATGCCGTACACGGATATGTGAGCCTCATCCTCGGACGAGTCTTTCCACAGAAATTCCCCGTAATACTGACCGGTGGTGCTGTCGATATCCACTCTGACAGGTTCTACCAGGACGATGCCTTCCAGGGCGTGAAGTTGAGGACCTACCGCGAAGGCATCAAATGCGCTGTCTTGCCCGCGAACCTTTCGTGCGAGCGCGGCATCCCGAGAACCCGATAGATATCCCATGCGGGTCAGCAATCCGCGCGCAGCATCGCTACCTAAAGCTTCGATGAGTTCCTGTCGCAGTGAAGCAAACGCGTCCGTATGGATCAAGACCATTCGACGATCGTCGAGCCAGATGCGACCGTCCGCAGGATTGAAACGAAGCCGTTCCGCCAGATCCCGAATGTCCGGAAAATGCAGATCAGCCACTACATCTGGCACGAAAAGCGGTATTCCTCTGTCTATTTCTCCCGCTTTCCCTTTCTCCTCCTTCATGTTCCCTCCTCAGGAAATCGCCAGTCAGGGCTCTTTCTTAAAAGTTCATCGTCTCGCACGCTCTCACCGGGTGCGTAAACCTGCCTGGAACGAAAACCTAATTGGGGGACCGTTCGTTGCCACATGCCGTTGGCGTCACTTGAACGCCCCCCAAAGGCCTCCGCGCGGAGGCTTAAAGCGCCTCTTCCGAGAAGAAGTCACCGACCAACCGGTTAAATCGCTCTCCATGTTCAATCTGCGTCCAATGGCCACAGCGGCCGAACACGTGCAGCTGCGCCCGTGGAATCAGTCTGAGCAGTGTATAGGAATTGGACAGCGGGATGACCTGGTCTTCGCGCCCATGGATGATGAGTGTCTCGTGCGGAAGCGAGCCGACGTCCTCCTCCCGGCTCGCCATAGCGTCCACCCAACGCTGGCGCGGTGCCGGAAACATACTTGAAAACGCTTCCTGAAAGTTCGGCCGGATGCTTGCCTCATAACGCAGGCGAGCGAGGTCGTCATTTACGAGATTGCGGTCGAACGCAAAAACATCGAGCAACTCTCGCATGTTGTCGATTGACGGAACGTAGCCCCAAACCTTGTCCAACCCCTCCGTTATCGGGAAGGAGATACCCACGCTGCCCATGAGGACCAATCGGCGCACTCTTTCGGGCGCCCGGATGGCCAGCGCCAAGGCCAGAGCCCCTCCGAAAGAGTTGCCCACCACGTGAGCCTTGTCAATGCCAAGCGCATCCAGCAACCCGAGCGCATGCCCGACCCAGGTATCCATGTCATACCGGATACCCACCGGCCGCTCGGTATATCCAAAGCCCACCATGTCCGGTGCGATGACGCGAAACTGCTTCGCGAGTTCAGGGATTGTGAGGCGCCAGTTCGCCCATGCGGTTACTCCAGGGCCCGATCCATGAATCAAAAGAACAGGCACTCCCTGACCACGATCGTGATAATTGGTTTTTATACCATTTGCGGTGACTGTATTCGCAATTTCTAAAGAATCCGACATTTGCAACTCCATATATCCAGTATCCGGCAACGAGCAATAACTTGATTTCCCTTAACAACCTCGTATGATTTTTCTTGGTTGAATCATCATCGATCTTTCTCAATGCTTCGCCGCAAAGCATGCTTGGGCGGCTTCCATTGGCATCAACCCTGCATTGAAGTAGCCATGCAAACGCTTGACGACTTCTTTGTCGGGTACATAGGGCCACCGGATAAAACCTAGTTCGACGGCCGCCTCAAACCAGGCGTTCGTCCACGCCTGCAGGTGCTTTGCATCCCCGATGCGTCAGTATATTTGACTCGTCAAACATAGTTTGTCGACCTCTGATGACTCGGAGCAATCATCTGCGCAATGCGACTTACGCTAGACCGCGCCCTCTGGGGGAAGTACCACTTCCTGAACGGCTAGCGGATTTTCGCGTAGATCTCATTGCACGAGCGTCCGCTTCCGTTTCCCTTCTACGAGCGTCAAATTCAGGACACTAGCCTCAAGCTTAACCCGCGTCGCTTGAGGTACGGCAGGTCCAATACATTATGTCTAAAAACGTCTTTGGTCATTCATGACTTCAATGTCCGGCTTCGTGAACACAAAAATTGCTGTTCCCGACTCACGCGACCTCTTGTGGGCTTAAATTTCGCCGATGAACGTGGTACGTCAATAATCACAATGTTTGCCTTTAACGGTGTCTGACAGTCCTGACCTACAGGGTCAACCCCACCCGCGCCCGCCTCTGCATCAAAACCGTTTTTGCCAGGCCACCGCCGCGTTGATCTGCGAGTGGGTCACCTTTATCGGTACGGAGGTGTTGGGCTGACTCGTGTTCGTCAAGGTCTTCTGCAATGCGAATGATATGCCAAGGTCGATCTTGCTGTTTTGGCTGAACGCATAAGAGACGCCGCCGGTCAGGGTCGTGGTCGGGATGGCGGGAATGACGGCCAACAGCATATTGTTGGGTATGGCTTCCTGCGCATAATGGAAGCCCGCACGGAACGCGAGGCTCGCGTTGTAGCGGTACTCCGCCCCCACGCCAAACACGTTGATGTCACGGTAGTTCTGCGGCAGCGACAGGTTCAGGTTCGCCCCCGTGCCCGACTGTACAAAGCTCACATTGATGTCCTTGAACGCGCTCGCGAGAAACACGCGCTGATAGTCGGCCGAAACGCTCCAGTGATCGTTGAACCGGTGGCTAATACCTGCCGTGAACTGCGCGGGCATTTCGAAGCTGTGGACCGTGATCTGACCGTCGAGCGGGATGTTTCCCGCAACGGAACTCACTGCCGACAACGTTGCATGCCCGCCCAGATCGCCCACGTGCGTCTTGAAGTTGTAGGCCAGGCCAAACACGGTGTTCGGCGTGAGGCGATACGTGAGGCCCAGCTTGCCGCCGATCCCCCAGGCATCGGCTCCGCCGCCCACGATTCCGTTATTCGAGAAGTTTAGATACCCGCCCGACAGCCCTGGCACGCTGGCGAGTGCGGGCAGCAGCGTGCCCGACGCGCGGTGCTGGGCCGCGAGCGTACCGATTTGCGAGGCATCCAGCAGCAAGCCGAGATTCAGCGAGGTCCAGACCGCGTCCAGCGAGCCACCGACTGTCAGCTTGTCCGTAACGTCGTAAGACATGGCAAACGGAATGCGCAACACGAGGAGACGCGAAAAATTGTCGAAGCCGGTGTTGATGCCGTTGGTGCTCGTGCGCGACAAAAAGCTACTGCCACCGTACTGCGTGCCGAGCCCCCCTCCCGCGAAGGCACCCACGCCGAATGCATACTTCTCGGTCCGATACACGAATGCCGCTTCGGGCGCAAAGTAGGGGCCGTTGTTGTTGCCGTGATTGCCCGAGCTTGCCGATTCGCCCGTCGCGATATTGGTGGTTTTGATGTCGGTCGTCACAACATCGAACCCGAGATAGAGGTATCTCCCATCACCCATGAACCCGAGCGTTGCCGGGTTCAGCATCATCGCCGCAGGGCCAACGTCGTAGGCCACGCCGGTACCGCCCATGGCACGCGAGACCGGCCCGTACCCTTCCAGATTGAACACGTCAGTAGCCTTCGCAGTGCTCATCGCAAATAACGCGGCCGAAAGAACCACCATCACCCGTACAGCGACACAACTCTGATTGATATTCAATTTCGTCTCCCGATCAGAATTTTTCTAATATTGGTATAGGGTACGCGCGCTTACTCTCGCTTTACGTCGAAGCAGCTTTATGGCCGGATCAGTACCTTCATTGCGCTGTCCGATTTCTGATGAAAGACCGAGAATGCCTTGTCAACATCAGCAAGTTCGAACGCGTGTGAAAAGTACTCTTGCGGATTGATCACACCACGCTCCATCATCCGCAATGCCTCCCACATGTAAGGCTGGGCGTTAGCGAAGCCATTCATGTGCAAGCTGATATTGCGCAGAAACACATCGGCCAAATTCAGATTGAAAGTTGAGTCGCAGAAAACGCCGATCGCGGCAACCGTTCCGCCGGGGCGAACCAGATCGAGGCACATCTGTAGGGTTTCGGGATAACCGACCACCTCGATCACTTTGTCAAAGCCACGTCCGCCGGTTTCTGTCAGTGCTTTTTCTTTCCAGTCTTCCTGGTTCGCATCAATCGCCACGCCACCCTTCTCGCGCACCACGTCAAGACGATGGGCAACCTTATCGAGTACAACCACGCGCCCTGGCCCTCTGTGCAGCGCGATATCGAGAGCCATCATTCCCGTCGGCCCGCAGCCCACCAGTGCAACATTCTCCCCGACCTGGATATCGGCCAGGCGGTTGGCGATGATTGCCGACGGCAGGTTGCAGGAAAGCGTAACCGCCGCTTCATCGGGAATTCCCTTCGGCACATTCATCGCGTGACCATCCGCGTGAGGGACGATCAGGGCCTCCGCATGAGTTCCATTGATGCTGCCGAAAGGTATGCCGAATCCATAGACTGCGTTTTTGGTAGTCTCACAATGTGCGGTCTGCCCAACCTCGCACATGTAGCAGTGGCCGCATGAGACTGAGTACCCCATACTGACTCGATCCCCCTGCTTGAAGCGCCCGACGCTCTTACCGACCTCCATGACTTCGCCGATCAACTCATGACCTGTTTGGGACTTGCCTTTTTCCATGATTCCATCAAGCGCGCCCCGGTAAAGGTGCAAATCAGAGCCACATATCGATGTGGCCGTTACTTTGACTAGCATTTCGTGGTCGGCGCGAATGACGGGGTCTGGAATATCCGTACAGCGAATATCCTGCGGACCGTAATAGACTGCGGCTTTCATTTTGTAGTCCTTATAGATTAGTTAGCATAAGTGGTGTTTTTGACCTGCCCGTATCCTGATGTCTCAACCCCTCTTCATACTTAAAGGAAAATCTTGAACCCCAACTCCGAAAAAGTTGGGGCAACAAGAATCGGTCTTCGTTAGATCAGACCCTCGGCTTTGAGCGCGGCCTGCACGGTCGGGCGAGAAGAAATTCGATTCGTATAGCTCTGCAAAGTCGGCCAGCGTCCGATATCTACGCCGACCCACTTGCCCCAAGACAGCACGGTGAACAAATAAGCATCAGCAACCGTGAAGTTATTTCCCATCAGATAGGCCTGACCACCGAGCTTTTTTTCAACATAAACCAGACGCGCCGCGATCAAATCATTTACGATGGCTTTCCATTCTTCCGGCGTTTTCGGATTGAAAAGCGGCGCAAAAGCTTTGTGAAGCTCGGTCGAAATAAAGTTTAGCCATTCCACCAAACGATAGCGCTCCATCGTCCCGGCTTCAGGCGCAAGCCGCACTTCGGGAGCCCGATCGGCCAAGTACTGTACGATCGCCGGACCTTCCGTGAGCACCTGCCCATCGTCGAGAACCAGCAGCGGCACATAACCATTGGGGTTGACGCCGCGAAAGTCAGAACCGCTCTCGGTCTTTTTGCTTTGCAGATCGACTTTTTCGAGCTCGAATGTCAAGCCCATTTCACGCAATACGATGTGCGGTGAAAGCGAACAAGCGCCAGGACTGTAGTACAGTTTCATCGATTACTCTCCTCTGATTAATAGACTTGCATCGACATTAATCGCAAGTCGTGTGGACGCTTCATTAAAAGAAACGATCGAAATGAAGCTGTTCGAAAGGAACACAGTAGCCGATCATCAACATCTCCTGAAGAGCCTGAGTCATAGGTGGAGGACCGGCGAAATAAAACTCAAAATTTGACAGCGTATCCCCGAACACACGCCGAACCACGTCATGAACAAATCCCGTTTCACCGCTCCACTGAAATCCGGAGGCCTCACCCGGCAAAGACACGACGGGGTAAAAATGAATGCGTTCGTCGTAGCCACGTAACATGCGCAGGAACGATTCTCCGCAAATGTCTGACGGCGTTCTCCCACCATAGAAAAAATGGAGATGGCGTGTTTCCAGCATGCCGGACTGCGACGCGCCACGTGCAATTGACACCATCGGTGCAAGACCCGACCCGCCCGCTACGCAAACAATGTCGCGTGGGGCCTCCGTTCTCAAGAAAGCAAGGCCGTAAGGTCCATCGATCTCCAGTTGATCGCCCGCACGAAGGTGATGGAACAACTGCTCTGTCGCTTTACCTTGCGGCACGCGCCGGATCTGGAAATGCCACTCGCCTCGATCATTGCCGGTGTTAGACATGGAGTAGGCTCGCGGCGCGGTCACACCAGGGACCGAAAGCATCGCATACTGTCCCGCCAAGAAGGTGGCCGGGCCATCCGTCACAAAGCGAAATTCGCGAATGTCGTGGGTGACTTCATGCGATTCCACAAACTTGGCCAGCAGTCGCTTCGGCCTCACTTGAGCTTGATGGTCCGCCTCGACGCGCACCTTTATCTGTATGTTCCCCTTGGCTCTGCATTGGCACGCTAACAGACGACCTTTACGGCGATCGCGTTCGGTCAGCCCTGGCGCGTCTGGCCAAAGATTCTCGGCCTCTCCGTCCAGAAGATCAAACTTGCAGCTGCCACACCCGCCCGAGTTGCACTCATAGGGAAATCCTATTCCGGCGCGCAAAGCTGCCCGCAGGACAGTGTCTTCCCCCGCCTGGACAAAGGCATTTTTCTCTCCCTCTATGAGTATTTGATGTTCAGACATACATGAAATCCCTGTGATTACGCTGTCAAGATCACCAAGAGCGCGTGATCCAGGCGCTCTTGATGGTCCCCTGAGACAGCATCGGCTGGAAGTCTTTCCTTACAGACCCAGGGATCGACGAAACTCTCGAGTCGCCGACTTGGCCGACTCCGAGGCGTCTGGTACATCGGCAAGCGTGCTGCAATAGGCATCGATAGCCGCATCGCCGAGCGATTCCCAATTGGCAATCCAATTCTTGATAACTTCGGCGTTACCTGGCTTTTCGAGCGCCATCTTGACCAACGCCGTGGCCCAACGCCTGTGACGTGCCGCGTCGATGAGTTGGGCGTCCGTCAACAGGCCTAGCAAAGTATCTCCGTTATGGCGTCCGGACTCGCCCAGCTTGCGCAGCACCGATTCCTCCACCGCAGGCTTGGCGACCAGGTTGAGCGCCACAAACGCTTCGGCCCAGTCCCATGTTACGAGAACCTTTTCCATAAGCTCACGGAAGCCTTGCCAGGCGACGTCATCTTCCCAATATTTACGTTCGTCGCTACCAAAGCCCTTGTCCTGGAATGCTAGCGACAACTCTTTCGTACGATAGGCCGTATGGCTCAACCAGCGGAAAGAATCGGCCATCTGAAAATAGTTGCAGTTGGTGATAGTGCTCGCTGGAGCCATCTGGCCGACGTAAGCGGAGGCCATTTGCAGCGTGTGGAACAGGTAGCGGGCCGGGGTATATAGCCGGGCCAGCTTACCAGCCCAGCGGGGATCCAGCGACTTATCATGTTCACGGGAATTGAACTGGTCGAACAACCCGAAGACATACGTCTCCTGGCCGTCCTGCATCAGGTTGTACGTGCGATAGATGACTTCGTCCGGATCGCGGAACGCGTTCCAATCGTCGTGCTTGAGCGGACTATTGAGGGTGTGCTGCTTGAACCAGCGGCTCATCCACATATCCGGATCGAGCTCGTAGGGAGCATTCGGATCCCTCTTGTTGTAGTGCAAATTGGTGGAAACGATCTCGTATTCGCTCGGTTTGCGGCGCCGCGTCGCGAGATGACTCCAGGTCTTGAGCGGCTTGAGAACTTGAACTTCAGACATGCTTGTCTCCTCGAATCTTTACTTGGTGGGGCGGATGTTGTCCGGTACCGCTACTCAGACTTGCTTCTCAAAGTAGAAGCGGACCTGATCGGGCATAGTTTCAATACGCCCGGCAAACGAACTCAATTCAACCTCGAGGTCAGGCATTTTGAACGGTCGGCCCAGCGCCCGCTCGATCGTTTCGCGGCGCAGGATTAACTCCCCGTCGGTGTCGATGCGCAAATAGGCGCGCTTGTCGTCCACGCGAATTTCCTTGCCAGGGTTGTCCTCTCGCGCTGCCTCAACTACTGCCTCAGCGAGCTCCCCAGCACGCATGACCGGACCCACCCTGTTGTTAAGGTGGGCCGATGCAATATCGTTTTTAGTCACAGCTTTCTCCTTGCTTTCGAATTGGCGGACCGAATGCTGCTCACGTATGTGCGAACAGCGGCTTCACACCCTCGGTTTCCACAAATACCGCATCGCCTTCGATCTTGATTGGGTACTCGGCCAGCGCACAGTCCGACGGGTTGATACCTTTTCCAGAGCAGGCATCGAACTGCCAAAGATGCGCCCTGCAGATCACCGTCTTGCCGTCGAATTTGCCTTCAATGAGCGGAATGTCCTGGTGTGGGCAAATACCTTGGAACGCCTTCAGGTCGCCGCCCTGCGGCCAAACCATCAGAATTTCCTGCCCATCGACCTCGAACGACTCCATTTCGCCCTCCCAAAGATCGTCCAGAGAGCACACTTTCTTAAATGTCATGAACTTCCTTTCTATTGATGAAGGGGCCCCAGCACATCAACTGCCGAATGCCTGGTTATTGCTGGGCGGGTTCCCAGATGACCTCAACACACTCGGTCGGCTTGAGGCCCGAATCAGCCACTTTCATCGTTCGGGGCAAACATTCCTTGCTACCTTGCCGGCGCACCCGCAGGATATGCCCGGGACGCGCTTTCACACGCCGTCCAACGGAGTGATGCGCAGCAGCGGTCGCCACTTCGTCCATGGTGTTCTCGGTATCGACCGCCACCAGTTGAAGCACGAAGTCGCCTTCGAAATTGGAGCTCAAGGGAAACAAAGCCATTTTGGAGTCCTCTGTTTGGTTGGTGGTTGAGCCGGTGGTCATACCACCGGCTCTTCAGGCAGCAGTGCTCAACTTGCCTTCTTCATGCGCATCTTCTTGTAAATGTCCACCCATGAGTAGCCGTGGGCGTCATCACCGATTTCGCCGGGTGCCAGACCCATGTAAGCCAATGCGCCCCCCAGATCCATCGGCTGCACCAAGCCAGCCAGGAAACGGTCCACCAAAGTCATATGGCCCGCATAACGCTCCGGCTCCTGCTCAAAGCACCACCGATCCGGCTCCGAGCCGAAGTGATACAGCCTGCCGTTGTATTCGAGCGGATAATCCTGCACGGCCCACCCGTTGCCCGGCGTGTAATTGATCGGCAGGTTGCACATGTTGCACACGATCGGCAACGTCTCCGGGTACGTTTGCGCGATGTTCCCGTCGACCAGATTGTCGATGATCACATCCCAGCACTGGCCCCAGGTGTCGTTCCAGCCAGGGTATTTTTCTTCCAGCCAATCCCGTTCTGCGGGCGTGACGCCGGCTGCCGGGTTCCACCAGACGGTAGGACGCCAATACCAGACGCCCAAATGCATGCCATGATGCTGCTGATCGAGCTGCTGCAGGAACGTGTCCCAATACCAAGGCTTGTCGAGCCCCAGATCGCTCAGTGCGCGTTCAAACTGCGCAACAATCCATTCCTGCATAAACTCCTTGAACGACTGCTTGCGATGCTCGAGCGGGGTGTAGTAGTCCATCACCGGCCCAGTCAGCACCGAAAACAGCCTCCACGCGCGCCAAAAAGCGATGTCAACCTTTTTCTGGGCCTCGGCTTTCTTGCCGTTCTCGATCAGAATCTGGAGCGTTGGACCGCCGATCTGTGCATGGCGCGACTCGTCGGTCTGCACACTCGAGATCAGACTGGCGAATGTGTGATCCCCGGCCTCCGCAGCGTCTGCCGCCAGCCCAAGAAACTGCATGTTGGTGAAGCCGGTTTCAAAGCTGAAGGTCAGCATGATGGCGACGCTGATCGCGTCGCGCGTCATCATGATGTCATCGAAGAAATGACGTGCGGCAATCGCTGCCCATTCGTTGGTATGGAAGGCCTTGGCAGCCCAGTCGAACTGACGGTCTTTCGAGACGTGCTCATGAGGAAAGTAGAGCTGGATCTGACCGTGACGAATTTCGTCCATACTTCCCAGGGTCGCCATATTGCGCATGCCCGGTGCCTTGGAGAAGCGCATCATCCGCGCTTCGGCGCTCGAGGCGGCATATTCGCCGAGGGCAATGGCACCATAATGCTGCTTCATCACCGTAAGCCAACCCGGATCAGATCTTTCATAGATCTGGCTGCGCTCGAGCGCGGCCTTCACGGAGTACGCGCCAGCGTCCTTCTCGCGTTGGACTTTGACATACTCCGGGTAAGTCTGCTTGTATGGTTCGTCGTAGGTCTCCCACTTTTCCATGGGAATGCCGTGATCTCCACTGAGCTCGGGCGGAAAAAGCTCGCTCTCCGTGACGTACTTCGGCGACCAGTTAGTCGTCCTGGCAAGGTCGTACCAGTCCATCCGATTTAACAAAGCCATTTTCAGTCTCCATAATTTCTAAGGCCAACTGGCCCTCAACACACCACACACATCACGTCCTAACGCCCTCGCTTCCTGGCGCTTTGACCCGCGATTCCAAAGTGTTCTTTCGGCATTTCGGTAATGAGCACGCGGATGGACTCCACCGGCGCATCAATCGCGCGATGGATCGCCTCGGTGACCTCGGCGATCAGCCGCTCCTTCTTTTCCGCATCGCGGCCTTCGATGATGTACAGCTGCGCAATCGGCATGGCTATCTCCTTTAAACGAAGCGCAAACCGGTGCTGCCCATCCCCTGCACCCGCAGGGCGATGGCATCCCCCGCTCGCACGGCAATGGCCTCCGTGATCCCCCCTGACAGAATCAAACTGCCCGCCGGAATCTCCTCGCCACGCGCGCCCAGATGATTGGCCAGCATCGCAATCGCCGCGGCCGGGTGGCCCAGCACCGCGGCGCCCGCCCCGAACGCAACCGGCTCACCGTTTTTCTCCAGCACGATGCCGACGGTGCGCAGATCCACCTCAGACACTGGCAGTGCGCGCCCACCCACCACAAAGCGTGCGGCCGACGTGTTGTCCGCTACCACACTTTTGAGATCGAACTTGAAATCGCGGTAGCGCGAGTCAATGACTTCGATGCCCGGCATCACGAAGTCAGTCGCCGCCAGCACCGCTCCAATATGACAGCCCGGGCCTTTCAACGGCGCTTTGGTAACAAAGGCGATTTCCGGCTCGACCTTGGGATGGATCAGCGCCTCGGTCTTGCACGTGCCGCCATCGGGGATCGCGTAATAGTCGGCCATGAAGCCGAAGACAGGGCTCTCAACCCCCATCTGCTTCATTTTGGCGTGCGAGGTCAGCCCCGCTTTGAGCCCAACGATCTTCCCGCCGCGGGCCAGCTTGCGGCGGCGAATCTCGTCCTGGATCGCGTAAGCGTCATCCCAATCCATCTCGGGATGCTCATCGGTGATCTTGAGCGTGTCTTGCGCGTGGAGCTCGCAGTTCTCGAGGTGCTCTGCAAGGCGCGCAATGGTGGTGCGATCCAGTTTCATGCCGCCACCTTCTGCGCCTTTGACGCACGCGCTTTGGCCAGCGTGATGGCCGTGTCTTCAATCATGTCTTCCTGGCCACCGACCATGCCCCGGCGCCCAAGCTCGACCAGGATCTCGCGCGCCGGTACGCCATACTTTTGCTCGGCGCGCTTGGCAAACAGCAGGAACGACCCGTAGACCCCGGCGTAACCCAGGGTGAGCGAGTCGCGGTCGATCCGGATGGGGAAGTCCATGATCGGCACGACCAGGTCTTCGGCCACGTCCTGAATGGCCCACACATCCACTCCGGTCTGAATCCCCATTCGGTCGCATACGGCGACCAGCACCTCCATCGGCGTGTTGCCCGCACCCGCACCGAGACCAGCCGAGGCGGCGTCGATGCGGGTGGCGCCACACTCAACGGCCGCAATGGAGTTGGCGATCCCCATCGCCAGATTGTGGTGGCCGTGAAAGCCCAGTTCCGTCTCCGGCTTGAGCGCCTCACGCACCGCGCCAAGGCGGGCCCTGACATCATCGGGCAGCATGTAGCCAGCCGAATCGGTAATGTAGACACAGTTGGCGCCGTACGACTCCATCAGCTTTGCCTGCCCGACCAGCCCTTCAGGACTGTTCATATGCGCCATCATCAGGAAGCCCACCGTGTCCATCTCAAGCTTGCGCGCCAGGGCAATGTGCTGCTCTGACACGTCAGCCTCGGTGCAGTGCGTAGCCACCCGGATGGTGTGCACGCCAAGCTCCTTGGCCATCTTCAGATGATCGACGGTGCCGATGCCCGGCAACAGTAAAGCCGAGACCTTGGCCTGCTTCATGAGCGGGATCACGGCCCCCAGATATTCTTCATCGCTGTGGGCCGGAAAGCCATAGTTGACCGACGAGCCGCCCAGGCCATCGCCGTGCGTGACTTCAATCAGGGGGATCCCGGCTGCGTCCAGGCCGCAGGCGATGCTTTTCATTTGCTCCAGCGTCATCAAATGGCGCTTCGGATGCATGCCGTCACGCAACGTCATGTCGTGGACGGTGATTTTTTTTCCTTGCAGGTTCATCTCTGTTCTCCTTGACGGCTCAAGCGACAACCGGTTCGAGCGTGAGATTGCCGGCAATCATCTCTTCGGCAAACATCTCGGCGGTCCGGGCCGCGGCAGCGGTCATGATGTCCAGGTTGCCGGCGTACGTGGGCAGATAGTCCCCCAGGCCCGCCACCTCCATGAAGACCGTCACACGCTTGCCGTCAAACACCGGGCCGTTGACCAGCCGGTAACCGGGCACGTACTTCTGGACTTCCCTGATCATCGCGTGAATCGACTCGGTAATCTTCTCGTGATCCGGCTCACTTTCGGTCAGGCAATGAATCGTGTCGCGCATCATCAGCGGAGGCTCCGCCGGGTTGATGATGATGATGGCTTTGCCCTTCCTCGCGCCCCCCACCTTTTCCACCGCGCCGGCCGTGGTCCGCGTGAATTCGTCAATGTTTTTGCGCGTGCCGGGCCCCACCGATCGGCTCGATACGGTCGCGACGATTTCTGCGTATGCCACCGGCTGCACGCGCGAGACCGCAGCGACCATCGGAATGGTGGCCTGCCCGCCACAGGTGACCATGTTTACATTCATCTCGCGTTTGCCCAGGTGCCCTTTCAAATTGACCGGCGGTACGCAGTACGGGCCAATTGCCGCCGGCGTCAGATCGATCATCATCACGCCCAGCGCGTTAAGCTTGCGCGCGTTTTCCGCGTGAACATATGCACTGGTGGCATCAAACGCGATCTGCACACCATCGGCCAGCACATGCGGCAGCAGCCCGTCGACACCTTCCGCCGTGGTTTTGATGCCGAGCTCACGGGCTCGATTCAGCCCTTCCGATTCCGGGTCGATGCCCACCATCCACACCGGCTCCAGCACCGAGCTGCGCTTGAGCTTGGCCAGCAGATCGGTGCCGATATTGCCTGGTCCGATCAGCGCACATTTGATCTTTTTCATGACCTTGTCCTTCCTATAAAAATGACTTTTACGCACGGCATCCGACAACGGCCGGGCGTGGTGCCTGGCCGGGCGCGTTCAGTGAAACCGGACCGAACAACCGCCCAGACCGCCAATACTGACGCGGAAACTGTCGCCCGCCTTGGCCGGGAACATCGCCGCCAGCGCGCCGGACAAGATCACCTCGCCCGCCTTGAGTGCAATGCCCAGACGCCCCAGCGTGTTGGCCAGCCAGGCCACGGCGTTGACCGGTGAGCCCAGTGCCGCCGCGCCGCAGCCCGTGGCGATAATCTCGCCATTACGCTCCATCACCATGCCGCACAGCGTCAGGTCGAGCTTGCGTGGATCGACCGCGTGATCACCCAGCACGAATACGCCACAGGAGGCGTTGTCCGCCACGGTGTCCTGAATCTTGATCTTCCAGTCGCGGATGCGCGAATCGACAATTTCAAAGCACGGCATCACGCATTCGGTCGCCGCCAGCACGTCCACGTTGGTCACCCCCGGCCCCATCAGGTCTTTCTTGAGGATGAACGCGATCTCGCCTTCGGCCTTCGGCTGAATCAGCGTGCCGATCTCGATCGACTGCCCTTCGTTGTAGATCATGCCGTCGAGCATGTAGCCGAAATCCGGCTGATACACGCCAAGCATGTTCATCACGGCCGCTGACGTCACGCCGATCTTCTTGCCGATGATGGTTTCACCAGCCTGCACACGACGCTCGATCATGCGCTGCTGGATGTGATAGGCGTCCTCGATCGTCATATCGGGGTGGCGCTCGGTCAGCGGATCGAGCACGGTTCGCGTGGTCAGTGCCTGATACAGGGCGTCGCCAAGCTCGGTGATTTGAGTTTTGTCCATGATCACAATTTGATGCAAACGTTTTTGAGTTCCGTGTAGAACTCCAGCGAGTGGACTCCGCCCTCGCGCCCGATACCCGACTGCTTGGCCCCGCCGAACGGCGTGCGCAAATCGCGCAGGAACCAGGAGTTCACCCACGCAATGCCGACCTCGATGGCCCCCGCCACGCGGTGCGCACGCGACAGATTGGTGGTCCAGATCGCCGTGGCCAGGCCGTAGTCGTTATCGTTGGCACGGCGGATCACCTCTTCTTCGCTGTCGAATGGCATGACCAGCGCGCAAGGGCCGAAGATCTCCTCGCGGGCAATCACCGAGTCGTCGCCCAAGCCCGTCCAGATGGTGGGCTGTACCCACGCGCCGCCTTTGAGCGCGTCCGGCATATCGGGTACACCGCCGCCCGCCACCACCGTCGCGCCCGCTTCAACCGCCTTCTTGTAATACGACAGCACCTTGTCACGATGCTCTTGCGAAATCAGCGGGCCCATGCCGGTGGCCGGATCTTCCGGGCGGCCGAGCTGCATGCCTTCAGCGCCTTTTTTGAGCGCGGAGACAAAACGATCAAAGATAGGGCGCTCGACATATACCCGCTCCGTACCCAGGCAGACCTGGCCACAGTTGGCGAAGCACGAGCGCAGCGTGCCTTCAATGGCGGCGTCGAAGTCGCAATCGGCAAACACGATGGCAGCGTTCTTGCCGCCCATCTCCAGACTCACGGGGCGCGCACCGTCAGCCGCGGCCTTCATGATGGCCGCACCCGTGCGGGTTTCACCGGTGAAGGTGATGGCGTTGATGCCGCGGTGGGTGGTGAGGAATTCGCCGGTGGAGCTGGGGCCGAAGCCGTGCACGACGTTGTAGACCCCTGGCGGCACGCCCGCCGCGTTCATCACTTCGCCCAGCAATGCAGCGGTCTGCGGCGTCTCTTCGGAGGGCTTGACCACAACGGTGTTGCCACAGGCCAGCGCTGGGCCGACTTTCCAGGTCATCAGCAGCAGCGGCAGGTTCCATGGACAGATCACCCCGACCACCCCGACCGGTCGACGCATGGCGTAGTTGATCGCCCCGACACCATCCGGTGTAGGCATTTCAAAAAACTCAGTGGGCACGTTCTTCACCACATCGGCGAAGATCTTGAAATTGGCCGCCCCACGCGGAATGTCCACATGCCGCGCCAGGCTCATAGGCTTGCCCGTGTCCTCTACCTCAGCGGCAAGGAAGTCGTCAAAACGACGGTTGATGCCGTCGGCCACCGCGTACAGCACTTCCACGCGCTGGGCCAAGCTCATGCGCCCCCATGCTCCCTTGAGCGCGGCCTGCGCCGCAGCCACCGCCGCGTCGACTTCGGCACGGCCGGCTTCGGCCACCTTGGCAATGACCGCGTTGTTCAACGGCGAGCGCTTCTCGAACCAACGCTGACCCGGCACATATTCGCCGTTGATGAAGTTGTGGATTTCTTTAGCACGAGCGACGGACTGGTTTCCAGTGCTCGCGGTCGCTTGGGGATCGGTAATCAGCATGATGTTTCAGTAAACTTCCTTGTTAGGCAAATGTGGTCGCGGCGGCAGTCGACTTTCCGGAAAGATTCAGGTTTGAGTTAGACCTAGCAGGCTCAATCCGGCTTGCGCACAGTGCTCGTCCTGCTCTTCGGTACCGCCAGACACGCCAATACCCCCGATGCGATGGCCACTTTCAACAATCGGCAAACCACCGCCGAAGGCGATGAAGCGGGGCCTTCGCACGATGCCTTGGCGGACCGCTTCGGAATGACTCAGCAAGGCCTCACTCCACCGACTGGTCGGTAAGCCGAAACTGGCTGCCGTGTATGCCTTGTCGATGGCGATCTCGATGGAGTGCAACGGCGCTCCAGGCATGCGCAGAAACGCGGCAAGATTCCCCGCCACATCGACCACCGCGATGTTCACGCATACGCCGAGGCGCTGCGCGTGCAGCGCAGCTGCCTCGACGACGCGGTTAGCCGCAGGCCAGTTGATCAGCCGCGCCTCGACGCTATGAAGTGAGTCAGCCTGAGTCATGTGCTATCTCCTGCGTGGCAGTCAGGTGTAAACCTCGGTGAATGACTGGACCAACTCACCGGTGTGATAGAAGATGCCGCTGCCGAGATGCTCTTCCGTCCAGGTCGTCACAGGCCGATCAGGTTGAGCGAGGTAGCCCAGGCCGGCAAAGGTCTCGTTGCGATTCCCACTTGGATCGAAGAAATAGATCGTCTCCCCGCGGGTAATCCCATGGCGCGTCGGCGCCACGTCGATCTTGACCTTGTTCTTGGCCATGACGTCAGCCGATTTCAGTACGTCATGCCACGAGTCGAGGAAGAAGGCAATGTGGTGCAAACCATTGCGAGGCCCACCTACGAAAGCGATGTCGTGCGGCGTGGACGTGCGGAACATCCACGTTGCAGCCTGAATGCTACTATCCGGACCTACCATAACTTGCTCAGCCAGATAAAAGCCCAGGCATTCCTTCATGAACCGGGTATTTTCCGCCACCCGATTCACGCCCGTCTCCGGATTGAGTTCACACATCAATAGGCAGTGATCCAGCCAATGGGCGCCTGCCCCCTTGACGTCATCGGGCCACGGGTCAGGATTGGTCGTTCCGACTCCGGTGCCCACATATTCCTTCGTCGCAAACAGACGCATCTCATGTCCGCTCGGCAGGTTGAACTGCAGCATACGACCGGTCGAAGGAAGGGTACCTTCGGGGAGCATTTGTGTCTTGAAGCCATAGGCTTCGATACGCTTTTGCAGCGCGTCCAGGTCGGCATCGTGCTCAACCTTGTAGGCGACATGGTTGAGCCCTGCTTGATCGGACGGCGTCAGAATAACGGAGTACTTGTCCCATTCGTCCCAGCACTTGAGGTACACGTTTCCATGTTCGTCCTCCATCGTCCTTTTCATTCCCAGGACGTTTTCGTAGTGCTTGATTGCCAACGCCATGTCCATCACTTTCAGACTGGCATGGCCGATTCGCATCACACCCATGGTCTATCTCCTTCGGCTTATTTCGTTGAATCTTGGGCTACCTGAAAGCTCAACCCTTTGAAAAAGGGCTTTTGCATCTTGCCGACCACCTCCAGTTCCACATCATCAGTGGGAGCCGCCCGGCACGCCAGCACCACACCTTGCGCTTCTTCCGCCTCGGAAATGTGCGCACGGCTCATTGCTCCAGTTTTGCGCACGCTGCCTCTGCACACCGCGACCTTACACACCCCGCACCCGCCGCTAAGGCAACCAACTGGTATGCCGCGACGCCCAAGGCGTGCCATGCCGGAAAGCAGAGACTCACCGAGAGCGCAGCTGAAACGCTCGCCGGTCTGCTTGACGGTCACGTTGACCTTCCCGTCCTGAGTAGTCACGATCACACCCTCTTGAAAAGCGGACTGCGTACTTGTTGGGCATCGGCTGCGGAAATGAACTTCTCAAAATAGATGTCGCGTTCGAACAACCGGCCCTGGATCAGGGTCGTGACGCAGGCGTCGATCATCGCCGGCGGCCCGCACAAATAGGCTTTGTGGCCGGAAAAGTTGTTCTCGAAATGAGCTTTGGCGACCTCGTGAACGAAACCCTGCGCCAAGGGATGCGTCGCACCTTCTGCTTTTTCCGATAGTGCCGGTACGTAGCTGAAGTTCGAATACCGCTGGCTGAGCTCGCGGAACTCCTCGTCGTAATACAGTTCTGCCTCATTGCGCTGGCCATAGATCAGGGTGATAGGCTTGCTCCATCCGCTTTGCAACAAGTCGAGAATCATCGACCGAGGGCTCGACAGGCCTGAACCACCTGCTATGAAAACCATGGGCTGGTCGGCTGACCTGCGCACGAAAAACCGGCCATAGGGACCCGTCACGTGCAGAATGTTCCCCACCGCCAGTTGTTCATGGATGTAACCCGTGCCCTGTCC
Organism: Burkholderia sp. AU4i; assembly: GCF_000466765.1. Taxonomy (NCBI): domain Bacteria; kingdom Pseudomonadati; phylum Pseudomonadota; class Betaproteobacteria; order Burkholderiales; family Burkholderiaceae; genus Burkholderia; species Burkholderia sp. AU4i. Next base: position 20,016 of record NZ_ASSI01000066.1, read on the forward strand.
TCCCGGAACCCGGCGAATATTGAGCTCGATCTCTCCCGTTGCTGCGACGTCCGCAGGTGAATTGGCGATGGAAAACGCCCGTGTCTGGCGCAACTCGGGAATTTCAAGTTGCACGTACTGACCCGCCTGAAAATGAATCGGTTGATCGAGTCTCAGGAAGACGGCTTTGATCGTCGGTGTGAGTTGCTCGATGCGTGTCACCTCGGCATTGAAATCCTCGACCGGGATGACTTCGGCGTCCGGGTCTTCCTCGATGTCGGCCTCGATGGTCGTGTCATCGAGCAAGGTGGCGCAGCAGGCCAACGCCTTGCGCTCCTCGCGCTCGAAGTCCATCAGCGCGAAGGGATTCGCATCGCCGAGATCGACTTCTCCGTCACACACCTGCACCTTGCAGGTTCCACATAGCCCGTGACCACACGCGTGCGGAATGTAAATGCCTTGGCGCAAGGCCGCGTCGAGTATAGTTTGCCCTTCCTCCACCTCAATGGTGGCGCCCAGGGGCTGAATGTTGAGTTGATAGGTCATTGTTCAAATCGCCGGAGGCCAATCACACCGCGGCCTGTAACTTCGGCTGCGGTGTGATTGCGCTGCCATGACGCAATCTCAATTGCAGGAACCGCTCAGACCGTTCAAGCCAGGCGTGCGAAAGCGGATCACGTCTTTGTGCGTCAGACCGTTTTCAGCCAGCGACTTCGCCGGGTCGGGATGCCACGGCTGGCCGGACTTAAACCACTGCACCTGGCTCCAGTCGATCTTTGAGAAATCGGGGTGATAGCCATAAGTGCCGGGCAACACCTGGGTGCACAGCGCACCGAACAACGTGTCCGACGGCAGGGGCAAGGCAACAGGTGCCGCAAACAACAGATGGTCTTCCCAGCCGATAAACAGCAACGGCGCCGGAAAGTTTTCGCGCGCGTCTCGTGCCGGGAACTTGTAGGGTTTGAGGGCAACAACGCTCATTTGGCTTCTCCTTGCAAGACCTCTCCACGCCAGGCAGCAAAGTTCTTTTGGTCTTCCGATCCCTCGAAATCGAAGTTGTCCCGGCCTACATTCAGGTTGTAGTAGTCGAGCAAGGCCATCAAGGGATCAAAACCCTCCTTGGTCGGATCGGCATCCGGCTTGAAACAGTTTCCTTGATACACTTGCTGCGGCGGAAGCCATGACTGCACGAACTTCTCGGGTTCGTTGTCAAAAATCTCCTTGCAGTGGTCGCTGCAGAAGTGATACTTGTCGCCGAGGTAGTCCGACTCGCGATAGCAGATCTTGGTTGCGTCGCCAGGCTCGGTGAATATCATCGGAATCTGGCAGGTAGTGCAGAGCATCGGCAGCGTCTTGTTGTAGAAACGGTTGCCCTTGGCGGCCTGCTCGCGCCAGTAGTCCCAACGCGGACGGTAATACTTGTCGAACGTCTCGGGGTACTTCTCCGACAGCCATCCCATTTCTTCTTCTGTGGGAACCCAGGTGTGGATGGGGGCCGCGGCGTTATAGTTATAGAATACGGCGAAGGTCTGATGGCTGATGTGGTCCTTGCCTTCGCAAGCCTGGTCCCAGCCCTTGGGCTTGCGGATGCCATAACGCGCAAGATCCTTGAACAGCGCGCCGCCGTTCTGCTCGACGTACATCTCCCAGCTCTCGCGCCAGCTCATCACCCGGTTGGGCAGCATGTAGTCCTGCATCATGGCCACGATGCTCAACAGCCGATAGCCGCGCCAGAACCACTTGTCGATCCAGCGCTGCACGATGGGCACGTTGTCCGGATCCTGTTCCAGCATGAACTTGATGCATTCGATGCCGAGTGTCATGTGGCGCGATTCGTCACTTTGCGCCGAAAAACCGAAAGTGACCGTAGACATGTCCCCGTTGTAAGCAGCACCCGACATGAAGGGGACAAACAGCAGGTTGGTCAACACATATTCGAACGAAAAGCTCACCGCGGTAAGAAACTCGAACGGTCCACCGGTGGCCGCGTCTTCAAAAAATGACTTGGGCACCGACAAATACCAAACCCGGTCGTACCAATGGATGGAGTTGTGCAGACCGTTAAAATACTTGTTGTAGTGCGAGAGAGCATGCATTTCGGTCTGGAAGTGACGCAGCTCGTCGATGGACTGCATCTGGCAAGCAACACGTGCCCCTTCACCCGTAAAATGCCGACCAACGTGGGCAAAACCTCGGTGTGCCATATACTCCAACGGTGTCACACCCTGGATAAACACCTTGAGTGCGTTGACATAGCGCGCGTCGGAAATGCTCAACTGCCCGTTGTTCTGCGCGAAAGCGTCGATGACGGCGTAAAGCTTTTTTTCCTTCTCGCCCTGATATTTCCAGTAGGCGTCCATGGTCAGGCGGAAGGGGTCTTCCCATTTATCCCAATCGTGGATCTTGATGCCTTCGTACTTGTCGTACGGAAACACTTTCTCCATCGGCTGGTAGCTGGTCTGCCAGCCAAGACCGCGGGTCATCGCTGCGTAGCGATCCTTTAAACCGAGTTTCTTCTTCTGCACAGAAGTGTCCATTTCAATTTCCTCTTTGCCGTGTTCAGTGTTTCCAGCTCAGCGTGAACTGTTCGTCATCCTCGTCGATATATCCGGACAAGGTGATCAGGTTGATGTGGATTTGCTGGAGATCGAACTTCATGCCGATCCGGTCTTCGATGCTTTGACGGTTTATTGTGAGATGCCCGGGCGCATCGATCTTCACCATGCCAGGCGATTCTGTGGCGACCGCCTTAGGGTTATCAGCGAGAATCGCCTCCACCACCGGTCGAGACTCCTCGTTAGCCTGAAACGCGATAAATACGTTAGACATGAACATTCCTCTATGACGGTCAGGAATATAAATTAGGGGTTACAGAACAATCCCGGCCTTCGCAACGCGGGCACGAAGTTGCTGCCTTACTTCTTCCAAGGCGTCGTGGCCGTTTTCCGCCAAAGCCATTTCAGCGACAGGCAACAACGCTGACGCCGCCTGATCTTCCCAGGTACGCAACCAGTGAATGAGCAGCGCTTTGTTATCCTCCGATTCCGTCGCCATGGTCTTTACTACCGCATCGACCCAGCGACTGGATTCGTCATGCCACTCGGGCATGAAAGTGGTTAGCATTGCCACTGCGCTACCACCGTTGAGTGCGATGTAATCGTCGACGAAAGCGCCATAGATCATGGGATAAAGAAGACCGTCGAGCGCCAGATTTTGGGCGATGAACAGTTCCACCGGATCTTGCAGCACCAGAGTGTTTTCCACATAACGACGCAACGGTTGCCAATCGGGACTCGTCATCCAGGCTTGCTTGGCTTCGTCAAGAAGATCGGGTCCAGACATTACCAGCGCCAGTCGTGTGAGATACTGCGCTACACCCAGATTGTCCATTGCGTGGAACATAGCCGGCGCAGTGAAGGTCGTGCCATAACCTAGGGCACAGATCTGGGAGTTGTTCATGTTCGCGCCCCAGGCCGCGTGACGCAAAGGCACGAGAACGGAAAGCGCCCGTTGTCGAACCTCATCGGAAACGAGATCGATCATGCCGCGCGACTCGACAAACTCGAAGTTGGATTCCATCGCGTCTTGCTGCCGCGCTCGGGTCATCGTCCACGACGCGTAGTAGAACTGACGCGGGTCTTTCAGCGCATACCAGTCCTTCATTTGAATCGCGGTACGCGACGTGTCGAACAGTTCATGCTCGGGATCCCACGTGGGCCGGTAATGAAAATTCGCTGCCGGTTGAGCACCTACAGTGCCTTCCTGATAGCGCGAAGCGGCTTTATCGGCTCCGATGTATTGAGCCACGTGCGTGTAGGTGTGACGCAGTGGTTTGATTTCCCGCGTCTTCAAATCGATGGTCATTAACTGCTCCTGTGGTTGTGAACCGGGATGGGATGCGATCAGACTAGGCGCGCTTCATCAGGCTGCTCGGCGCTGCTCACAAGAAAATCAATGCCGCACAATCTCGCCGAAGGCATCCAATCGCGTCACCTTCTGCGCGAGGCAAAATTCTTCGAACGCAGCAACGGGCAGCATGAGCTCGACACAGAGCTCGGGGGTGCCAACTGAAAATTCGAACTGGACGAATCCCTGTGTGTTGATGGCGGTAACGCTGACAAACCTGAGGTTCGGATCGAACCTGGGTTCCGCCTCAAGGGCTGCTTGCTTGTGCATCGCCTGTGTCTCCGATTCTGTGTTTTGATATCTCAAAGCAAGTCGCGTGCCATCGGCAGAAATGAGCCTTTATTGCTGCTTTGCAGCAATGCATTTACAGGTGAGCTGCTGCGGGATCGTCATCTGTCGCAATTCGGCCCAAGCATCCTGCGTTAAACGGCCAGATGCTTCCTGCGTTTGGGCGCCGCCTTCTGCCAGGCACAAACCGAAGGACGCAGGTCAGCACAACCGTCACACAGAATCGATACAACACAGGGTATCTACGGAGGTGCCAGCGAACGAGGTCAAGCTCATTGTGCAATCGCACATCGAAAAATCTCTGGGGTGCTGTCATAAAATTCGCGAACTAGGAAAGGGGCGCAGGTCGCTTAGATCAGAAATTTCTGAAATGCACACCCCAGCAAGGCTCTGTCAATTTGATGGCGAGGCAGCGGTAGAATGAAGTGGTGAAGAAAACGAAATCGCTTTATCACGGTCACCGTTTCCCTGCCGTCGTCATCAAATTGACAGAGCCCCTGTCGGTTCTGTTAAGCCATGCAACAGCTCAGCGCTGGCGGCGTGCTGGAGACCACCTCGCGCATCCAGGGCCTCCAACAGGCAGCCGACTGGCAGGCGCTCGCGACCTTGCCGTCCGAGGTGTTCTGGCGCCTGTGCCAAGGCCGCATGGGCGATGCCCAAGCGGTCGGGCAAGTAGCAGCCCAAAGCCAGGCGGCCTTTGCCAATGGTCTGCGCCAAGCGCTCACGACTTGGCAGGAATCTGTCTCCGAGGCATTCGGCGCCAGTGGCGACGCAGCCTCTTTCACGCAGCTTTGCCAGCGCTTGGCGCAGCCCTGGACCGCCCCAAGCGCCGTACCCCAGGGCAAGACCAAGAAATGAGGGGACGGCAATGAATACGACGCAACGGACGGCGCTCGTGACGGGAGGCAACCGGGGGTTGGGCGCTGCGATCGCCCGTGCCCTGCACGATGCCGGCCACCGCGTGATCGTCACGCATACCCCCGGCAACACCACGATTGGCCAGTGGCAGCAAGCGCAAGCGACACAGGGCTACTCATTTGCCGCCTACGGGGTGGATGTATCGGACTACGAATCAACGCAGGAACTGGCGCGGCGCATCCACGCCGACGGTCATCGGATCGACATCCTGGTGAACAACGCCGGCATCACCCGCGATGCAACGCTGCGCAAGCTCGACAAGGCCGGTTGGGATGCCGTACTGCGCACCAACCTGGACTCCATGTTCAACGTCACCAAGCCGTTCATCGACCCGATGGCCGAGCGCGGCTGGGGCCGCATCGTCAACATCTCTTCGATCAACGGCAGCAAGGGCCAGTTCGGGCAGACCAATTATTCGGCGGCCAAGGCCGGGGTACATGGATTCACCAAGGCGCTCGCACAGGAGGTGGCGCGCAAGGGCGTGACGGTCAACACCGTCTCGCCGGGCTATCTGGCCACCGAGATGGTGATGGCGGTGCGAGAGGACATGCGCCAGAAGATCATCGATGCGATTCCGGTTGGCCGTCTCGGCCAGCCGGCCGAGATTGCAGCTCTTGTCGCCTTCATCGCCAGCGAAGCCGCCGCCTTCATGACCGGCAGCAACGTGGCGATGAACGGCGGTCAGCACATGTCTTGAGCCCACTGCGCGAGCGGCTGACTTCCGACGCGGCAATCCGCAGCTCTTGGAGGAGTTCCATGTATTCACGATTTCTGGTGCCGCTTGATGGCAGTCCCACATCCCTTCTGGCCCTCGATCATGCGGCGGACATGGCACGCCTGAACGGCGCCACCGTGGTCCTGCTGCATGTCATCGAGCCGACCCGGCACAGCACGGGTTTCGAGCGCCCCAAGGTCTACATCGAGGACGTCCGCCCTCACTTCCTGGCAGCCGGGCATGCCTTGTTGGACGAGGCCGCAAACCGGCTGCGTCAGGACGGAATTGCAACAGAGACAGTACTGCTTGAAAGCACTGCAGAGCGGGTATCAGAGCAAATTGCCCGGCAGGCCAAGGAGAACGATTGCGACCTGGTCATCCTGGGCACCCATGGACGCCGTGGGGTGGACCGGCTGCTGCTGGGAAGCGATGCGGAACAGGTGGCGCGTATCGCACCTGTTCCCGTGATGCTGGTGCGCCAGTCGCGCAGAAAAGAGATCACATGAATCAACAGCCCGTGGAGGCGCTCGCGCAGGTGCTCAAAGCGGTGTCGAGCGCCTCGTCGCCCATTTCAAAACCATGGCGCCGGTACGCACTGCGGCGGCGCATCTTTGCGACGCGCTCTGGCGTGCTGTGCCATCGCACTCGTGCTAGTTGAGCGCGGAGAGTCACCGTCCGAACTATGAATCAATCAAATCCCGAAGGAGGACGATTCACTATGAAATACATCTTCAAAGGTGACAGCGCGCTGGTCAGTGGCGCCGGCTCGGGTATCGGCGAGGCAACGGCACACCTGCTCGCCATAAATGGTGTGCAGGTGGTTGCCTCCGACATCGACTTCGAGGCCGCCCGACGTGTGACACAGGCCATCATCGCCGCCGGCGGCCGCGCCGTGGCACACGAGGGCAATGCGGCCAAACCCGAGGACGCCGGTGCGGCGGTGCAGTGCGCACTCAAGCATTTCGGTTCTCTGCACCTGGCTTTCAACAACGCTGGCATTGCCGGAGAACTCAAGCCTGCAGGCGAACTGGCGGCCGAGGAATGGCAACGTGTCATCGATACCAACCTCTCGGGTGTGCAGCATGCCATGCGCGCGCAGATCCCGGCCATCCTGGCCGCCGGCGGCGGCGCCATCGTCAACATGTCGTCGGTCCTGGGATTAGTCGGCAGCGCGGACGCACCGGCCTACGTCGCGGCCAAGCACGGGGTGACAGGTCTCACGCGCTCGGCGGCGTTGGCCTATTCGGCACAGGGCGTCCGCATCAACTCGCTCCATCCGGGCTATATCGAAACTCCGCTGCTCAAGGCGCTCGACGAGGCCACACTGGCAGCGCTGAAGGGGCTGCACGCCATCGGGCGCCTGGGCCGGCCCGAGGAGATCGCCCACGCAGCCTGCTTCCTGCTGTCCGAAGGTGCCAGCTTCATGTGCGGCAGCGCCATGGTGGTAGATGGCGGTTATACGGCGGCTTGAATAGGAAGGGCACAGTGGAGTTGCGCCACCTTCGATGCTTCATCGCTGTCGCGGAAGAACTCCACTTCGCGCGCGCCGCCGAGCGGCTACATATCGAGCAGTCGCCATTGTCGCGGGCCATCAAGGAATTGGAGGAGGACTTGGGTGTGCAATTATTCGAACGCACCACCCGCAGTACCCGCCTCACCCGCGCGGGCCAGCTCTTCCTGGAACACGTGCCACGCATCTTTACTGCCTTGCAGCAGGCGCGTGACAGCGTGAAAGCGGTCGCCAATGGTTTCCACGGGCAATTGCGTGTGGCCTTGTCGGATGGCATCACGCCTTCGCGCTTACCGGCCTTGCTGGCGCTATGCCGACAAGAGGAGCCCGAGGTCGAAATTCGCTTCTTCGAGGTGCCGCTGTCGCAGCAGATCAAAGGGCTGCATGATGACCTGTACGACGTGGGATTTGCCCAATCCGATGAAGTGGGCGACGGCATCGTCGCTTTGCCCGCCTGGAGCGATGCGTTGATGGTGGCGGTGCCCGCCCGGCATCCGCTGCTGATCCACAAGCGCATCCCCTTGGATGAGTTACTGCGCTACCCATTGGTACTGTGCGATCCGCAAGTCTGTGAAGGCCTCGCGAAGCATGTTGAGCGGGTGCTTCGCCGAGTGGACATGGAGCCGCTGGTCGCGGAGCGAGTTGCCACAAGCGATTTGATGATGGCGTTGGTGTCAGCGGGCTTCGCACTTGGGTTGGCGGGTGCAGCTCACATTGCCGCCAGTCGTGAATCAGGTGTGGTGGCACGACCTTTGGCGTCACGCGTGCCACCGCTGACGACCTATTTGCTTCGTCTTGACAGTGATCCGTCCGATGAACTGGCGCGGTTCATTGAGCGCGTAAAGGCCATCGATCTGCCAGAAACTCCCAGACCCGCACGAGGCCGCAATCCCGATCACCCGGAGGAACTGATGCCATGAAGAAGATCATTCCGTTCTTGCTGGTGGCTGCCTTGACCGCCTGCGGTCAGTCCGAGACACCTCTGAACGCCACCAATTCAAAGGCAAGGATTCCGACAGTAGAAGAACTGGCGGCTAACCCAGAGCACCTCAAAGAACTGCGTCTGCAATGCAAGACCGACCGCCCCAAGTTGGGCGATACGATATGCGATCGGGTCGCCGAAGCCACGCGCAAACGGTTCTATGGCGACCGTGATACTCCGTACACGCCACCGAAACAATCGCCCAAGTTCTGATCGTCGGTGACGCGCCGCATCGGCTTCATATTCTTGTCCGACACGCCGCGATGCGCCTTCGCTTGCGGCGCTTTTCTTCGGCTCGCCGTCACACTAATTCTTTCTTTTTGCTCGACCATTCTGCTGAAAACGGTCTTTGACCGGCACTGACCCGGCACCGATCCTGACGCATGCGGCACGTTCCTGTGCCGCGATTTCCATGAGGAATCAGCGCAGGAGAAATCGGAGGCCAGGTCATGCAAGGGACGAACGTGCTGTTCGGTCAGATCGCCGTGGTGTTCGGCATCGTGATCGCCGGCGTGTGGGGCGCCACACAATGGACAGCAGCGGCCCTTGGCTATCAAGTACGCCTTGGCTCTCCCTGGTTCGATCTTCTTGGCACGCCGATCTACCACCCGTGGAAGCTGTTTGAGTGGTGGTTCTTCTTCGGCGCCTATGCGCCGGAAGTATTCGACACCGGCGGCGCCATCGCCGGCGCCAGTGGCATGGTCGCCGTGGGCGTTGCCATCGCCATGTCGGTCTGGCGCTCGCGCCAAGCTCGCCTCGTCACCACCTACGGCTCGGCGCGTTGGGCTAACGCGCAGGACATTCGCATGGCGGGCCTCACGCATCCAGCCGGCGTCTTCCTCGGCCAGCACGACCGCCAGTACCTGCGGCATGAAGGCCCGGAACACGTCCTGACCTTCGCGCCTACGCGCTCGGGCAAGGGCGTCGGCCTCGTGGTGCCGACGCTGCTGTCCTGGCCTGCATCCGCCGTCATCCACGACATCAAAGGCGAGAACTGGCAGATCACTGCGGGCTGGCGCTCGCGCTTCTCGCATTGCCTGCTGTTCAACCCGACCGATGCGAAGTCGGCGGCCTACAACCCGCTGCTGGAGGTGCGGCGCGGCGCGCATGAGGTGCGCGATGTGCAGAACATCGCGGACATTCTGGTTGATCCCGAAGGTGCGCTGGAGAAGCGCAACCATTGGGAGAAGACCAGCCACGCGCTGCTGGTCGGGGCCATCTTGCATGTCCTCTACGCGGGCGAAGACAAGACGCTGCGCGGCGTCGCCAACTTCCTCTCCGATCCGGCCAGCCCGTTCGAGCTGACCTTGCATCGGATGATGACCACGCCGCACCTCGGCGATGGGCCGCATCCGGTCGTCGCATCGGCGGCGCGCGAAGTGCTCAACAAGTCGGACAACGAGCGTTCCGGCGTGTTGAGCACTGCCATGTCGTTCCTCGGCCTGTACCGCGATCCCACGGTGGCCGAAGTCACCTCGCGTTGCGACTGGCGCATCGCCGATCTGATCGCGGCCGAGCATCCGGTATCGCTATATCTGGTGGTGCCGCCTTCGGACATTTCGCGGACAAAGCCGCTCATCCGCCTGATCCTCAACCAGATCGGCCGGCGCCTCACCGAGTCGCTCGATGGCTCCGACGGCATCGCACGCCGCCACAAGCTGCTGCTGATGCTCGATGAGTTCCCAGCGCTGGGGCGTCTGGACTTCTTCGAGACGGCCCTAGCCTTCATGGCGGGCTATGGCATCCGCAGCTTCCTCATCGCGCAGTCGCTCAACCAGATCGACAAAGCCTACGGCCAGAACCATTCGATTCTGGACAACTGCCATGTGCGCGTGACGTTTGCGACGAATGACGAGCGCACCGCCAAGCGCATTTCCGAGACGTTGGGCACTGCGACCGAACTGCGCGCCCAGCGCAATTACGCAGGCCACCGGCTGGCTCCGTGGCTGGGCCACCTCATGGTGTCGCGTCAGGAAACCGCGCGCCCGCTGCTGACGCCCGGCGAAGTCATGCAGCTTCCGCCTGACGTGGCGGTGGTGATGGTGTCGAGCGTGGCGCCGATCAAGGCGAAGAAGCTGCGCTACTACGCGGACGCCAATTTCAAGCGGCGCGTGCTGCCGCCTCCTGTGCTGGCGGACGGCCGATACGCCGACGCGCCGCCGGTGCGCCCGGACGACTGGAGCGGCCTGGCGATTCCTGCTGTACCCGCCGCGCCTGCGGCCGATGCCGCCGAAGGCTTCGGCGCTTCGACCGACGACGGTGGCCCACGCCGTCAACCCGAACTCTCCGAAACCGTCGCCTACGCCCCCGAGCTGGCCGCGAGCACCGCCGACCTCGACCTGCTCGATGACGACGACGACCTGCCGCTTCCCCTTCCTCGCCAGCTTAATCCGGCCATGCAGCGCACGGCCCGGCTGGCTTCCCTCGACCCCAACGACGGAATCGAGCTATGAGCCACTACCGCCTGAATCTCTTTATCCAGCCGGAGCACGCCAAGCGCCTGGACGAGCTGGCCGCCAAGAAAGGCGTGTCCAAGTCGTCCATCGTCGCGGCGGCGCTCGCATCGTGGCTGTCGCCCGATGCCGCCGACCAGCGCGAGGCGGCCATCGCCAAGCGGCTTGATCGCCTGTCGCGTCAGGCCGAGCGCATGGAGCGCGACCAGAACATCGCCATCGAGACGCTGGCACTGTTCATCCGCTACTACCTGACCGTCAGCACGCCGGTGCCGGAGGCCCATCAGGAGGCGGCGCGCGCCCAGGGCAAGGCGCGCTTCGAGCAGTTCACCGAGCAGCTTGGCCGCAACCTGCTGCGGGGCCGCAGCCTGGTGCGCGACGTGGTGGAGGAACTGCATGCCGACCCGATGCAGATGGAGGACGCGGCGGCAGCCGCGCAAGCGCAGGAGCGTGCGTCATGAGCGCCGTTCCGCAGTCCATGAGTGCCACGTCGCTCGACCGCCGCATCCAGATGCTGCGCACGGCAATGGGGCCGCTGATCGCCGCTGCGCTCGAAGACCCCGACGTGGTGGAAATCATGCTCAACCCGGATCGCACCCTTTGGGTGGATCGCCTGTCGTCGGGCCGCGCGCCGATGGGCGTTGAGATGCCCGAGGCTGATGGCGAGCGAATCATCCGCCTGGTCGCGGCCCATGTCGGCGCGGAAGTCCATCGCGGCCAGCCGCTCTTGTCGGCGGAGCTGCCCGAGACGGGCGAACGCTTCGAGGGCATCTTGCCGCCTGCTGCACCGGGGCCGGCCTTCGCGCTGCGCAAGCGCGCCATCGGCGTGATTCCGCTGGAGCGGTACGTCATCGACGGGATGATGACCAGCGCCCAAGCGGGCTTTCTCGTTCGCGCCGTGCGCGAGCGTCAGAACGTGCTGATCGCCGGCGCTACCAGCAGCGGCAAGACGACCTTGGCCAATGCACTGCTGGCCGAGATCGCCGCCACCGGCGACCGCGTACTGGTGCTCGAAGACACGGTGGAACTGCAATGCGCGGCGCGCGACCACGTTCCACTGCGCACGCGCGCAGGCGTGGTGTCCATGACGGAACTGGTGCGCTCGTCCATGCGCCTGCGGCCGGATCGCGTCGTCGTCGGCGAGGTGCGCGGCGCCGAGGCGCTGGATCTCATCAAGGTGTGGGGCACGGGCCACCCCGGCGGCATCGCCACGATCCATGCCGGCTCCGCGCTGGGCGCGCTGCTGCGCCTGGAACAACTGATTCTCGAAGTGGCCGTGAATCCGCCCCGTGCGCTGATCGCCGAGGCGGTCAACGTGGTGATCCACATCGTCGGGCGCGGGCGCAAGCGCCGCATCGAGAGCATCGCCCGCGTCGTCGGCTTCGACGGCGTGGGCTACCAACTGGCGGACGCGCTGGAAACGTCGTTTCCCGAGCTACTGCCGATCCCTGATGCCGCACCCGCTGCGGCGACTTCCCCGTCCCCTGACCAACCTGGAGAACTGCCATGACGCAGATGACCATTTCTGCTTTCCGTGTTTCCGTAAATCCGGCTTTGCGCCTTGCACGGCTGCGTAGCCTGGCCCGCCCTGCTGGGCAAGGGCTGCTGCTGGCCGCGCTGCTGCTGTTCCTGGCCGGCACCGCGCAGGCCGCCGGTTCCTCGATGCCGTGGGAAGGCCCGCTGCAATCCATCCTCGAATCCATCCAGGGGCCGGTGGCGCGCATCGTCGCGGTCATCATCATCATCGCAACCGGCCTCGCGCTGGCCTTCGGCGACACGTCGGGTGGTTTCCGCAAGCTGATCCAGATCGTGTTCGGCCTGTCCATCGCGTTCGCGGCTTCGAGCTTCTTCCTGTCGTTCTTCAGCTTCTCCGGCGGGGCCGTCGTATGAGCGGCCCGGATACCTTCGCGGCTGGGTTCGAGGTGCCGCTGCATCGCTCGCTGACCGAGCCGATCCTGCTGGGCGGTGCGCCGCGCACCGTGGCAATCGCCAACGGCACGCTGGCCGCCGCCGTCGGGCTAGGCCTGCAACTGTGGATTCCTGGCGTCGTGCTCTGGATCGTCGGCCATTCGCTGGCGGTATGGGGCGCGCGCGTCGATCCGCAGTTCATGGCCGTGTTCGCCCGGCACATCAAGCACCGCCCGCTGCTGGACGTGTGAGGGGACGCCGCCATGCTGAACCTTGCCGAATACCGCCAGCGACCCGCATTGCTCGCCGACTGGCTGCCGTGGGCTGGATTGGTTGCGCCGGGCGTCGTCTTGAACAAGGACGGCAGTTTCCAGCGCACGGCCCGGTTTCGCGGGCCTGACCTCGACAGCGCGACGCAAGGCGAGTTGATCGCCACGTCGGCACGCCTGAACAACGCCCTGCGCCGCATGGGTTCGGGCTGGGCGCTGTTCATTGAAGCCGAGCGCCGGCCCGCCGCCGACTATCCGCACTCGGAGTTCCCAGAGCCACTGTCATGGCTGGTGGACGAGGAACGCCGCGCCACCTTTGAGGACTCGGGCAACCACTTCGAGAGCGGCTATCACCTGACGCTGGTGTACCTGCCGCCCGAGGAATCGCGCGCCCGTGCCGCCAAGATGCTCTACGAGAACACGCCGACGAATGGCGTGGACTGGCGCGAGCGCCTGCAAGCCTTCGTCGCGGAGACGGATCGCGTCTTTGACCTGCTCGATGGCGTGATGCCGGAAATCACCTGGCTCGATGACAGCCAGACGCTGACCTACCTACACGCCACCATCTCGACGCGGCGCTATCGCGTCGGCGTGCCCGAAGTGCCGTTCCACATCGACGCGCTGCTGACCGATTCCGCGCTGGTCGGTGGCCTGGCACCGATGCTGGGCGACCAGCACCTGCGCGTGGTGTCGGTGCGGGGCTTCCCGACCTCGACCTGGCCGGGGATTCTGGACGACCTCAACCGCCTCGGCTTTGCCTACCGCTGGAGCACGCGCTTCCTGTGCCTCGACAAAGCCGAGGCGGAACGGGAGTTGGGGCGCCTGCGCCGCCAGTGGTTCGCCAAGCGCAAGAACGTCATCGCGCTGCTGCGCGAAACGATCTTCCAGCAAGAAAGCCCGCTGGTGGATACCGACGCCAGCAACAAGGCGGCGGATGCAGACGCGGCCTTGCAGGAGCTGGGCAGCGATCAAGTCGCCTTCGGCTACCTCACCGCGACGGTGACGGTGCTCGATGCCGACCCGGCCGTGGCCGACGAGAAGCTGCGCATGGTTGAGCGCGTCATTCAGGGACGCGGCTTCATCACCATCCCGGAAACGCTCAACGCCGTGGATGCGTGGCTGTCGTCCATTCCGGGCAACGCCTACGCCAACGTGCGGCAGCCCATCGTCTCGACGCTGAACCTGGCTCACATGATGCCGGTGTCGGCGGTATGGGCCGGGCCGGAAAAGGACGAGCACCTGGACGGCCCGCCGCTGATCGTCACGCGCACCGATGGCGCCACGCCTTTTCGCTTGGTCACTCACATCGGCGACGTGGGCCACACGCTGGTCGCGGGGCCGACCGGCATGGGCAAGTCGGTTTTGCTCGCCACGCTGGCAATGCAGTTCCGCCGCTATCGCGGCTCGCGCATCTTCGCGTTCGACATGGGCCGCTCGATGCGCGCCACGGTTCTCGGGCTGGGCGGCGAGCACTACGACCTCGGGACGGACGGCGAAATCGCCTTCCAGCCCTTGGCACACATCGACCGCGAGGGCTACCGCACCTGGGCGGCCGAATGGATCGAAGGCCGCTTGCTGCATGAAGGCGTGGCGGTCGGTCCCGACGAGAAAGCGGCTATCTGGTCGGCGCTGGGAAGCCTCGCCGGTGCGCCGTTGGAGCAGCGCACGATGACGGGGCTTTCCGTGCTGCTGCAATCGAACACGCTGCGTCAGGCGCTGTCGCCCTATGTGCTCGGCGGTGCCCACGGCAAGCTGCTGGACGCCGACCATGACCGGCTAGGCATGGCCGACGTGCAGTGCTTCGAGATGGAGGAACTGATGCACAACAAGGCCGCCGTCATGGCCGTGCTGCATTACCTCTTTGCGCGCTTCGATGAACGCTTCGACGGTGCGCCCACGCTGCTGATCCTCGATGAAGCGTGGCTGTTCCTCGATGACCCGGTGTTTGCCGCGCGTATCCGGCAATGGCTCAAGACGCTCAGGAAAAAGAACGTCAGTGTCATCTTCGCCACGCAATCGCTGGCGGACATCAAGGATTCGAGCATCGCACCCGCGATCATCGAGAGCTGCGCAAGCCGCATCTTCCTGCCGAACCCGCAGGCGACCGAGCCGCAGATTCGTACGATCTACGAGGGCTTCGGCCTGAACTCACGGCAGATCGAAATCGTCGCCACCGCGCAGCCCAAGCGCGACTACTACTACCAATCCCGCTTCGGCAACCGCCTATTCGACCTCGACCTGGGGCCGGCGACGCTGGCCTTTGCGGGCGCTTCCACGCCGCAAGACCAGCGCGACATGGACCGCGTGCTGCTGGACGCCGGCACGCCCGGCTTCGCAGGCGGCTGGCTGCGCCATTGCGGCCTCGATTGGGCGGCCGATCTGCTGCCCTCGTTCCCCGGCCTCGCGCCGGGTTCCCTCCGTACCGCTGACCACCTATTGGAGAACCAGCTATGAAGATCCGTGCGCTTTCCATTTCTCTCGCCGCCGCGCTGTCGGTATCGCTGCTGGCCGTACAACCGGCATCTGCCATCACGGTGTTCGATCCGTCCAACTTCGTGCAGAACACGCTGACCGCGATTCGCACGCTGGAGCAGATCAACAACCAGATCCAGCAGCTTCAGAACGAAGCGCAGATGCTGATGAACCAGGCGCGCAACCTCGCCAGCCTGCCGTCCAGCGTGGTGAACCAGTTGCGCGCCAATCTGGCGACGACCGAGCGGCTGATCGCTCAGGCTCGCGGCTTGGCCTACGACGTGACGAACCTGGATCGGGAGTTCGCGCGCCTGTATCCCGAGCAGTACGCCGCCACCGTCAGCGGCGACCAGATGTACCGCGACGCGCAGGAGCGTTGGCGGAACACGCTCAACGGCTTGCAGACCACCATGCAGATGCAGGCGCAGGTGTCGCAGAACCTGGGCGAAGACGAAAGCGTGCTGGCCGACCTTGTGAGCAAGAGCCAGTCGGCCCACGGTGCATTGCAGGCCATGCAGGCCATGAATCAGTTGCTCGCCTTGCAGGCCAAGCAATCGATACAGGCGCAACGGCTCCAGATCACACAAGACCGGGCCGCCTCGCTGGAGCTGGCGCGACAGGCGGCGGCCACGGAACGTGCCCGCGAAGTGCGGCGGCGCTTCCTGGGCGAAGGCACGCCGTACACGCCGCAGACCGTGAACTTCTACCGCGACTGACGGGAGGCCGCCATGCGATGTGTCCTCGTCCTGTGTGCTGTGCTGCTGGCCGCTTGCAGCGAGCAGCCGGCCGACAATCTTGCCGATGCCTTGGCCGCCGATCCCGTGCGGCTCAAGGCATTGCGCGCGCAATGCGCGGCCGACCGACAGGCTACGGGCGAGGACGCCTGCCGCGCCGCTACCGAAGCCTTCCGGCGGCGCTTCTTTTCTGGCCAGGCCGGGCCTGATGAATACCTGACGCTGCCCGACCTGCCGCCGATCCCGCCGAGCTTCGAGGAATCGGCCGATGGCATGGCGCCGGCCGTTCCCGTCGAACCGGAGGACACGCCATGAATGACGTGACCATCATCGACCAGTTCCTCAACACCTTCGCCACCTACATCGACTCGGGTTTCGGACTGCTGCGGGGCGAAGTGGCGTTCCTCACGGCCACGCTGATCGTCATCGACATGACGATCGCCGGCCTGTATTGGGCCATGAGCCATGCCACCGGCCAGGGCGAGGACGTGATCGCCAAGCTGCTGCGCAAGGTGCTCTACGTCGGTGCCTTCGCCTATATCCTCAACAACTTCAACTGGCTGGCCAGCATCGTGTTCCGCTCGTTCGCCGGGTTGGGCATCACCGCCACCGGCTCGGCCATCACGATGGAGAACTTCCTCCAGCCGGGCCGGCTGGCCAAGACCGGCATCGACGCCGGGGCGCCAATTCTGGAACAGATCGGCGAGATGGCCGGGTTTCCCGAGGTGTTCGTGAACCTCGATCCCATCGTGGTGATGTTCCTCGCTTGGTTGGTCGTGGTCCTGTGCTTCTTCGTGCTGGCGATCCAGCTTTTCATCACGCTGATCGAGTTCAAGCTGACCACACTCGCGGGCTTCGTGTTGGTGCCGTTCGCGCTGTGGAACAAGACCAGCTTCCTCGCCGAGAAGGTGCTGGGCAACGTGGTGTCGTCCGGCGTCAAGGTACTGGTGCTGGCCGTGATCGTGGGCATCGGCTCGGGCCTGTTCGCGCAGTTTCAAGTCCATCCCGCCGAACCGTCCATCGACCACGCGCTGGTCATCATGCTGGCCTCGCTCACCTTGCTGGCGCTGGGGATCTTCGGCCCCGGCGTCGCCACGGGCCTCGTGTCCGGTGCGCCGCAGCTCGGCGCTGGCGCAATGGCCGGTGCTGCTGTCGGCGCTGC
Source organism: Burkholderia sp. AU4i (assembly GCF_000466765.1). Taxonomy (NCBI): domain Bacteria; kingdom Pseudomonadati; phylum Pseudomonadota; class Betaproteobacteria; order Burkholderiales; family Burkholderiaceae; genus Burkholderia; species Burkholderia sp. AU4i. The sequence goes on from NZ_ASSI01000066.1 coordinate 37,312, forward strand.
CGGCACGGCTGTCGCCATCGGCGCCGCCGCGACGGGCGTGGGTGGCGCCGTGGCTGCTGGCGCGCGCATGGCCCCGGCTGCCGCCAAGCTGGCCGGCAGCGGCGCGCGTGCC
>NZ_ASSI01000067.1:0-38231 GCF_000466765.1 Burkholderia sp. AU4i
GCGGGGGGACGGCGTGAGTGTGTCCGCATAGCCGGGCCCGCGCCCGACGAGCGCCGCGAGCCGGTGGCGCAGCAGCGCGACGGCCGCGCGTTGCCGCTCGACGTCGGCCTGCGCGAGCGGCAGCGGTTCGCCGGCACGCGCGACCGCGACCGGCATGTCGAGTCCCGCCGCTTCACGCTGGCGGGTGAGGCGCAGCAGGTAATCGTGCTGACGCAGCGTATCGTTCGCGATGTCGAGCAGTTGCAGCTCGAGCGCGAGCTGCAGGTACGTTTCGACGAGCGCGGCCTGCAACGACACGGTTGCCGCGCGCTCGAGCGACTGCTGCTCGCCGGCGCGCAGGGTCGCGGCGCGGGTCAGCGCGCGCAGGCGCCCGGCAACGTCGAGATCGAACGACGCATTCAGCAGCGCCTGCGCGTTGACTTGCCAGTGGCCTGCGGCGGGGGGCGGGGTGGTGTAGCTGCGCGGCAGCCGCGTCGGCGTCGCGCTGACCGCTGCGCCGAGCAGCGGCAGGGAATCCGCCGCGCTGACGTCGGCTTGCGCGAGGGCCTCGTCGACCCGGGCGCGCTGGGCCTTCAGCGACGGCGCGCCCGCGAGCGCGTCGGCCAGCACGCGGTCGAGCTGCGGATCGCCGAAGATGCGCCACCATTGCGCGTCCACGTCGTCCTGACCCTTGGCCGCGTGAAGCGCGAGGCCCGGGTCAAGCTGTTCGACCGGGGTGATCTTCTGTTGGTCCGGCTGCTGGCCGAACGGGGCACAACCGGCCATGACGGCCGCCGTCACGGCTGCCGCAGCGATCGGACCCCATCTTCGAGTCGAGACAAGAAACTTGGACATGATCGGTTTCCACGAGTCCGGTTGACGAATTCAACCTATCTAAAAATATATCTTTAGATATTCTCAGACAAGGAGCAACTGTCAGAAATGGCAGTGGGGAGTCCCCTTGACGGGGCGGGAAGGGAACCGGGAGCGGGGAAGCCGCGCGCATGGGCGCGACCGTCAGGCGGACGCGGACGCGGACGCGGATTCGGCGAGGGCCGCCGCGACGATTTCGTCGATCGACGCGTCGCGCGTGTCGAGCAGGCGATGCGCGCAGGCCCGGTACAGCGGATCGCGCGTCCGCTGCAACTCGGCCAGCATGGCGCGCGGATCGGGCACGTCAAGGAGCGGGCGCGCCGGATCGCGCCCGGTGCGCCGGTACAGCGCGTCGATGTCGCTGACCAGGTAGATCACGTGGCAGCGCGCCTTGAGGCGCGCGCGGGTGTCGTCGCGCAGCACCGCGCCGCCGCCGGTGGCGAGGATCAGCGTGTCGCGTTGCGACAGCGCGTCGATGACGCCGGCTTCGCGGGCGCGGAACGTCGGCAGCGGAAACAGCATGGCAAGCGGGGCGCCGAAGCGCTGCTCCATCTCCCGGTCGGAATCCGCGAACGGGCGGTCGAGTGCCGCCGCAAGCGCCGCGCCGATCGTCGTCTTGCCCGCACCGGGCATGCCGATCAACGCGATGCGCGGATGGCGCGCTGGCGTCACAGCCGGCTCCGCAGCGAATGCGTCCGGCGCGTCGCCGCCGTGATACGGCGCAGGCGCACCGTATTGGCGAGGCGGTCCAGGACGCCGGTCATTCTTGCGGGCGATACGGGTGCGGCACCGGGTTGCGCGAGCAGATCGCCCAGCGCGATGCCCCCGACCTGCACGTCGTTCGCAAGCAGCGCGTCGGTCAGCATGGCGACGCTCGCATCGATGCCGGCCCACGCATGGCCGAAATCGGCGAGCACGCGGCGCGAGGTCGCGGGTGCCGCGAGGCAGTCGCGCCAGGGCACGAGTACGCCGCCGACGGGCGCCGCGCCACGCGCGGTTTCCAGCAGCCGCCAGCCGCGCGCGGTGGCGCCGTTCCGCGTGCACCAGCGGCCATAGGCCGTCGCGGACGTATCGACGACCAACGCCGTCGGCAGCCGCAGTCTGCCGAGCCGGCGAAGCAGCGCGGCCCGCGCATCGTCGTCGACGTCCGGGGTGGCCACGCGCTGCACATGCGTCAGCAACTCCAGCTCGTCCTCGTAGTCCGCGCGCAATGCACGCAGCCATGCGCCGGTGTCTCGACGCAGCGACGGCGGCACGACCCCGAGCAGGACCAGCAGGCGATCGTCGTGGCCGTCGCAGATGGCCCGCACCCGGCGCGCGACGGCGGTATCGGCGGACGCGGCACTCATGTCGCGCTCGGCTCGGCAACGGCGCCGGCATCGACGCTCGGCGCGCGCGGGTAGGAACCGAGGATTCGCAGGTCGGCGGCGGTCGTCCTGATGTCGTCGAGGGCGGCACGGACATGCGCGTCGTCCTGGTGGCCGTCGATGTCGACGAAGAAGCGGTACGCCCATCCGGCGGCGCGGCCGGGGCGCGCGTCGAGCCACAGCACCGAGATCCGGTGCCGCGCCAATGCATCGAACACGCCTGCGAGCGCGCCGATCGTATCGTCGAGCTTCAGCAGGAGGCTGGTGCGGTCGTGGCCTGTCGGCTCCGTCGGCGGCCCGCCGAGGACGAGAAAGCGCGTGCGATTGCCGGGTTCGTCCTGGATCGCGTTCGCCACGATACGCAGTCCGTATCGATCGGCCGCCCGTTCGCCGGCGATCGCCGCGCAATCCGTCATGCTCGCTGCTTCGCGGGCGGCCGCGGCGTTGCTCGCGACAGGCACGCGGCGCAATTGCGGCGCATGCGCATCGAGCCACGCGCGGCACTGCGCCAGCGCCTGCTGATGGCCGAGCACGCAGTCGACGCCTTCGAGCGTGCCGGATGCGCTCAGCAGGCAGTGCGCGACCGGCAGCACGATCTCGCCGACCACCGGAGCGGTTGCGTCGGCCAGCAGGTCGATCGCGCGCGTCACCGTGCCTTCGGTCGAGTTCTCGATCGGCACCACCGCATGGTCGACGTTCGCGGCCGCCAGTGCGGCGAACGTCGCTTCGAGCGTGTCGCACGCATGTGGACGGATCGGGGCGCCGAAGTAGCGCTGCATCGCGGTCTCGGTAAAGGTGCCGGGCGGGCCGAGGAACGCGACCGACGGCACCTGCTGCAACTCGCGGCTGACGCGGAACAGCGTGTGCCAGATCGCCGCGACGTGGCGCGCCTGCAGCAGCCCGTGCGGCCGGGCGCACAGCCCCGCGACGATTTCCGTTTCCCGGGCCGGCTGGCGGATCGTCCGGCCGTCGAGCGCCTTGAACTGGCCGATCGCGGCGGCGTGCTGCATCCTGCGCGCGATCAGCGCGAGCAGTTCCTGGTCGATGGCATCGATCTGCGCGCGTTGCAGCGCGACCGGATCGTGAGCGGGCGAGGCGGTGGCGGTGAGGGTCATGACGGTACCGTGGAGGTAGCGAAAGAATGCGGGTGCCCGGTCAGTGCGCGGCGGCGTGCCGGCCGATGCGGGCGGACTCGTGACGCACGCGTTCGAGTGCGACGCCGTACTCGATCTCGAGCTGCGCGACGATCTGCTCGACGCTCAGCACCGTGTCCATCGAGCCCACGCCCTGGCCGGCGCCCCAGATGTCGCGCCACTGGCGCGCGCCGGATTCGGGCGAGAAATCGAGGCGCGCGTGCTCGCTGCGGGGCAGGTTGCGGACGTCCATGCCCGCGGCCTCGATGCTCTGGCGCAGATAGTTGCCGTGCACGCCGCTGAACGCATCGGTGTAGACGATGTCGGCGGCCGTGGCCTCGACGATCGTGTCCTTGTAGCGCTGCGCCACGTTGGCTTCGTGAGACGCGAGGAAGCGGGTGCCCATGTACGCGCAGTCGGCACCCAGTGCAAGCGCCGCCGCGATGGCCGCGCCGGTGGCGATCGCGCCGGACAACGCGATGAAGCCGTCGTGCAGGCGGCGCACCTCCGACACCAGCGCGAACGGGGACAGCGTGCCGGCATGGCCGCCCGCTCCGGCCGCGACCAGGATCAGGCCGTCGACACCGGCCTCGAGCGCTTTTTCCGCGTGTCGTACGGTCGTGACGTCGTGCAGGACGACACCGCCGTAGGCGTGCACGGCTTCGACGATCTCGCGCGGCGGCGCGCGCAGGCTCGTGATCAGGATCGGCGTGCGCCGGTCGATGCAGATCCGCAAGTCCGCCTCGAGCCGCGTGTTGGTCTGATGGCAGATGTGATTGACCGCGTACGGCCCCACGCACGCATCCGGACGGGCGGCACGGTGCGCGGCGAGTTCCTCGTCGATGCGATCGATCCAGTCGCCGAGCTGCGCGCTCGGTCGAGCATTGAGCGCGGGAAAGGCGCCGACGATCCCGCTCTTGCACTGCGCCAGCACCATCTCGGGGTAGCTGGCGATCAGCATCGGCGACGCGATCAGCGGCAGGCGCAGGTCGTGCAGCGGCGTCGGGCGCATCGGGGTGTCTCCTCCAGTGGTGCTCATTGCGCGACCGGTGCACGGTCGCGGCGCTCGGCAAGCCGCTCGTGAAAACTGTCGCGACCGACCGCGCAGCGTGTATGGATGCCTTCGCCGACGACGCCGGCCGCATCGCGAACCGACACCTTGTAGGTCATCATCCGGCCTTCCACGGAGATCAGCTCGGCGTCCACCGTGACTTCCCAGTCGGGCGGCGTCGGAGCGAGATGCTTGATCTCGAAGTTGTAGCCGACCGTCATCAGGTCGGCGCCGAGCAGGTGATCGGTTGCCTGCATGCAGGTCTGCTCGATGAAGATGATCATGATCGGGCTGGCAAGCGCGTGCGCTTCGCCGCCCCATTGATCGGCAAGCGAAATCGTATCGACGCGGTGCGTGGCACGGGCACGGAGGCCGGGTTGGATGGTCAAGGCAGACTCCTTCGGGATGAGAAACGAAAAATCGAGCATTCAGGCCGCGTGCATGTGCGAGGCCGTCGCGCGTCGCTGCATCTGGCTGAAGATGTTGCGCGCGTGCATCTCTTCGGTGCCGCCCGCGGTTCCCATGGCGAGTGCGTCGGCAACGAAGGTCGCGAGCGGGCCACGGCGATAACCGTCGCTGCCGTAGATCGCGAGCAGGTGCAGCGCGGCCTGGGTCAGGTCGCGGGCGCCGCCCAGTTTCGCAATCGAGCAGCTGGCGAGCGCGGACGGGTCGCCCGCCCGCAACTGGTCGAGCGCGGCGAGTGCCATCCAGCGCGAGCGCTCCGCACCGACGTGAATGTCGACGAGCCGCCGCTGGACATGCTGATGCTTGTCGAGCGTCACGCCGAGCGCGCCGCGTTCGCCGACATACGCGAGTGCGTCGTCGAGGAACGGCCCGACCACGTCCGCGCACAGCAGGCCGAACAACGCGCGGTTCATCGACGCGATGTCCATCAGCACGCGCAATCCATCCTTGGGACTGCAAAGCAAATCGTCCGTGCCGACGGGAACACCGTCGAACGTCATGTCGCCGATCGGCAGATCGGCGACGCCCAGGGTTTCCTGGGGCGCGGTGCGCGTCACGCCGGCGCACTGCGGATCGAGAAGAACCAGCGCCGTACCGGGGCGACCGTCGTGCGTGGCGCTCGCGGCGACGAGGATCAGTGCCGCGTCCGGGGCGTGGCTGATGTTGTACTTGTGACCGTCGAGGCGGCCATCCTGGCAGTCCAGCGTGACGCGGCTCTGCAGTGCGCGGATTTCGGTGCCGGTGCCTTTTTCGGAAATGGCGGTCGCGGCCACCGCGCCGGACGTCAGGGCCGGCAGGAAACGGTCGCGCTGCGCCGGTGTGCCGTGGAGCAGCAGCGCGCGTATCACGGTCGCCTGATTCGCCAGCGCCATTGCGAAGCCGACGGATCTCGTCGCGGTCACGATCGCCTCGAACGCGGCGATGAACACGTTCAACGACGCGTCCGCGCCTGCGTCGCGGCCGGCGACGAGCGTGCGCCACAGACCGGCTTCGGACAGCGCGCGCCAGGTTGCCCAGTCGAAGCCGCGGCGCGGCGACGGCGCGAAGTGACGCAGCGCGATGGCGCGGTAGGTGGCGGCAGCAGCGCGTTGATCGGGGGTGGCTTCGAAGTTCATGGTGTCCCTGAGGCGATGCGGATGCGGTACGGCCAATCTATCCAAAACCGCGGGGCGGAGAAACTGTCATTTTTCGCAATCGCTCATCGGCGATGACGGTGCGTTTGCGGACAACGCCGGCCCGCCACGCAAACAAAAATCGACAAATCGGAACAGATGGGCGCGGTGTTCCCGCCTACCATCCGGACGTGCTTCGCGCGTTCCCGCACCACTGCGCGATCGGCAGATGCATCGCCTGCATTCCGCTGCACGTGACTCCCTCGCACCCTCGCACTCTCGCATCCTGACGAGCCGCCAACAGGCAAAGGATTCGCCATGTCCGCAAGATCATTTGCTTCATTCGTGCTGATGCTGCTGCTTGCGGCGTGCGGCGGCGACTCGGATTCGTCGGTGCCGGGCGGCCCGGTCGCGGCGGCTTCGGCGCGCGCTTCGCAAGCCGCCGCGTGGAAGCCGCTCGTGCCCGGCACGAGCTGGCAATGGCAGATCGACGGCAACCCGATCAACGAGAAGGTGCTGGACGGCGTGAACAACGCCCGCAAGATGTACGACGTCGACATGGAGCTGACCGATGCCGGCACGATCCAGCGCCTGAAGGCGAAGGGCATCACCGTCGTGTGCTACATGGAGGTGGGCGGGCGGGAAGACACCCGTGGCGATGCCGGCCGGTTTCCCGACAGCGTGCTCGGTTACCCCGTCGAAGGATACGAGGATCACGAACGCTGGCTGGACATCCGTCAGACCGCGATCCTGATGCCCTTGATGCTGGCGCGTCTCGACATGGCGAAGAAAAAGGGCTGCGACGGCATCGAGCCGGACCTCGACGACAGCTATCGCCAGGAAACGGGGTTTCCGCTGACGCGCGACGACCAACTGCGGTACAACACGGCGCTGATCGCCGCTGCGCACGATCGCGGGATGTCGATGGGCCTGAAGAACGGCTCGGGTATCGCGGCCGCGATGGCGAAAGTGGCCGACTGGGCGCTCAACGAGCAATGCAACAGGTTCCACGAGTGCGGCGGTTACGCGAGCTTCATCGCATTGAACAAGGCCGTGTTCAACGTCGAGTACACACGACCGGACGGCATGACGCTCGCGGCGTTCTGCCCGGCGGACAACCAGGCCGGTTTCGACGGCATTCTGAAACTGTCGAGCGACACGCTTTCGGCGCTGCCTCGCGCGGCCTGCCGGTTCGAGTGAGTGGCGGCGTTCCACTTACGCCACCATTGGCGTTGCTGTTCGATCAGGTCATGCCATATCGCGGATGGACGAGAAACCGCCGGAGAATCGGACACGTTTCGTGGTGCGAATCGTTTCGCGCGCTTCCTTGCAATCTGTGAGCGATGCCGCGGCGGCGCGTTGATGGAGGTCAAGCACGATGGTTCGGGCCGATCCGCACTCGATGATGCGCGTTATACGGGCGCTTCGCCGGATTGATCGAGGCACGCCCCCTGTGCCGCACGCATCTTGCCCGAATCGTCCGATCGTTTCGTATCGGGAATGCAGGCGGACCGGGTGCGCGAGGATCAGAACCGATCGAGCCGTGCGAGGATTTCGTCGGCGCGGCGCAGCAGCGTCTTGTTCTGTTCGGCCGTCGCCCTGACGGCGTGCAGTCTTGCACGCCAGTATGCGGGATCGCTGATCGACGTCTTTTTATGGAAGTCGCCCCGTGCCTGTTCGAGCAGTCGAATGGATCCTTCGATATGGGCGAGCTCGCGTTCGACTTCGTAGTACCGGTTCATGCATGGACCTCTTCAGGACGGTGATTCATGATGGATTCCGGCTGACCGTGACGCATTGATTTCATGCAAGCCGGATACGGCGTTCGGGCTCAAGGAGAAAACCGGATGATGCGGGGTGCTACGTGGACGACATGCGGACGACATGCGACCGCGAGCGGGAGTCCGAGCGGCCGACGTGAAGAGACGTACGCTACCGTGGCGTTCCGATCTGCCGACCAAAGGCTAAACGATCAAATTGACGTGTTCCTGACAGACACGCAAAGCGGATCTCCGGATGGCATCACGTCAGATGAATCGCCGGTAGTGAGGGGCGCGTGCGTGCACTTGCTGACCTGCGTCAAGACCGCTCGTGCTGCAAGAGCGAAGATGAACGCTTGCGCGTGTCGCTTTCGATCGGGAACCGACATGCACCGTGCCGTCCGCGTCTTCACGTTCATGATACGGGCCTCCACCATGCCTTCCCTGTTTGCGCACACGTCGAATCCCCGGATCATCACGCCGCCCGTCGCGCCGCACCGGAATCGTCCGGTCGACGCCGACGCCGATGGCGACCGGCTGCTGAGTCCCCACGAGATCGCGATCCTGATGGTGCTCGCCAGCGAGCCGCGATGCCAGCAGGGCGACCCCGCCGACCTTCGCCGTCTGGTCGATCGCGGCCTCGTGCGACTGGATGCCGCGTCGCTTGTGGAGGCTCCCGCGCGCTTGTCGGACGACGGCTGCCGGATCGTGTCGCGCTTCGCCGAGTGCGATCGCCCCGGCCGCGACGGCAACGCCGGCTTCACGGCCGCGCGCCGGACGGCAACGGCCACGGCATTGCGCGGAACGCCGCACGGCGCACCGCGCTGACCTGCATCAATTTCCGGTTGCACGGCCGGATTTACCGTTGTTTTCACCGGATGCGAACGGGCGCGCATGGCGACGGGAACCGATCGCGTCACGCGCCGATGATCCGCTTCGCCCCGCCCGGGAGAACGAACATGAATGCTGCGATGCTCTGTACCCGCGATGTCGCGACGTGCCCCGCACGGACGACCGTCGTCGAGGCAGCCGCCAGGATGCGTGACGCGCATGCCGGCGACCTGGTCGTCGTCCATGAACAGGAAGGACGATGCAAGCCGATCGGCATGGTGACCGACCGGGACATCGTGCTTGCCGTGGTCGGCCCGGGCGCGGAGGCCGACGCGCTGTTCGTCGGCGACATCATGTCCGCGCCCGTCGCCGTCGCGGATGTCGACGACGATGTCTGGCTGCTCGCGAAGCGGATGCGTCAGCACGGCGTGCGCCGGTTGCCGGTCGTCGGCGACGACGGCGAACTGGTCGGTATCGTCTCGCTCGACGACCTGCTTCGCGTGGCCGCGGCGCTGCTCGACGAATTGCGCCTCGTGGCGGCGCGTCAGCCGTATTTCGAGGAGAAGCAACGCGACTGATCCGGCGCGCACCGCGTTCCGCCGCGGCGTGCCCGTGGCGACCGCGCGTGCGGGCATGTCGCCGCGTGCCACCGGGTATCGGCGGCCGCGCGCGAAGCGGCGCTGGAGGTTTCAGGCGGCGGCATGGCCCGTGTCGATCTGAAGCATTCGGACACGTTCATCTTCCGAACGCCGACCGCGCCCGCATCCGTCGGCGCGACCCGGGCCGGCTGCCGCGGGACGGTTGACGCAGGTCAACGCGACTGTCCCGCCCGCCCCTGAAGATGAACCGCCATCATCGGCCGGGAGGGCACCGTGGAGCACCATGCGGAGGTATTGCGCGGCGGGCGCTGGACACTGCCCGCGCCGGGCTGGCGGGATCTCGCCGCGGTGCTGATCGTCATCGGGTTCCTGATGCTGGCCGGCATCTCGGCGCACCAGATGGCAGGCCCGCTCGCCGTCGCGCATCCCCCGGCCATCTCGTTGTCCCCCGCGGCGCTGCCCGGTTATACGCTGCGTACGGTCTCGCGCATGTTCGCGGCATTGCTCGCATCGCTTGCCTTCACGTTCGTCTACGCGACCGCGGCGGCCAGGAGCCGGTCGGCCGAGCGGGTGCTGATTCCGTTGCTCGACGTGCTGCAGTCGGTGCCGATCCTCGGCTACCTGTCGTTTACGGTGCTGTTCTTCCTGTCGCTGTTTCCGGGGCGGATGCTGGGCGCCGAATGTGCGGCGATCTTCGCGATCTTCACGAGCCAGGCGTGGAACATGACGTTCAGCTTCTACCAGTCGCTGCGCACGGTGCCGCGCGATCTCGACGAGACAAGCCGCAGCTTCCGGCTGTCCGCATGGCAGCGCTTCTGGCGCCTCGAGGTGCCGTTCGCGATGCCCGGTCTCGTCTGGAACGCGATGATGTCGATGTCGGGCGGCTGGTTTTTCGTGGTCGCATCGGAGGCGATCGCGGTCGGCGACCTGCACGTCGACCTGCCGGGCGTGGGCGCCTATGTCGCACAGGCGATCGCGAACCGGGACCTGGCCGCGGTGGGCTGGGCGATCGTCGCGATGAGCGTCGCGATCGTCCTGTACGACCAGTTGCTGTTCAGGCCGCTGGTCGCGTGGTCGGAACGGTTTCGCCATGGCGATGCCGTGCCCGCGGTCGTGCCGCGCAGCTGGATGCTCGACCTGTTCCACCGGTCGCGATGGATGGCCCGTGCCGGCGGCCCGGTCGGCATGCTGTTGCGCCGCGCGGCGCGTGCGCGGCTGCCCGGGGCCGCATGGCCGTGGCGCGGCCGGATGGCGCTGCCGCGGCACGCGGGTGACGCGCTCTGGTTCGCGCTGTGCGCGGCGGGAGGCGGGTATGCGGCGGTTGTCCTGTTCCGGCTCGAACGCGCGGCGCTGACCTGGACGGACCTGCGCGTCGTGGCGGGCGAAGGGGCGCTCACCTTCGTCCGCGTGACGGTGCTGGTCGTGATCGCGTCGGCGATCTGGGTGCCGATCGGCATTGCGATTGGTCTTCGACCGCGCGTGGCCGCCCGCATCCAGCCGATCACGCAGTTTCTCGCCGCGTTTCCGGCCAACCTGCTGTTTCCGGTCGCGGTGTTCGTCATCGTGCGCTACCGGCTCGCCCCCGATGTCTGGCTGCCGCTGTTGATGATCCTCGGCGCGCAATGGTACGTGCTGTTCAACGTGATCGCCGGAGCGAGCGCGTTTCCGGCCGACCTGAGCGAAGCGGCGGCATGCTTCCGGGTCCGGCCGGTGACCTGGTGGCGTCGCGTCATGTTGCCGGGTGTGCTGCCGTACTTCGTGACGGGCGCGATCACCGCGTCCGGCGGCGCATGGAATGCGAGCATCGTCGCGGAGGCGGTGAGCTGGGGCAGCACGCGCCTGAATGCCGGCGGACTGGGGGCCTATATCGCGCAGATGACCGGCGCCGGTGACTTTCCGCGTATCGCGCTCGGTGTCGCCGTCATGTCGCTGCTCGTGATCGCGACCAACCGGCTCGTGTGGCGCCCGATGTATGCGTTCGCCGAGCGCAGGACGCGGTTCGATTGAGTCCGGGCCCGATCCTTTATCCGCAGGAGACCGATGTGTCGAATCCCGGTGAATGCAAGGAAGCGTACGAGGCGGGCGCGGCCGCGCCGTCATCGGAGCAGGCGCCGGTCGTGCTCGAGATGCGCGGCGTATGCAAATCGTTCACGAAGCCGTCCGGCGAGCCGCTGCACGTGCTGGCCGATATCGACCTCACGCTCCGCGAGGGCGAGATACTGGGGCTGCTCGGCCGCTCCGGCTCGGGCAAGTCCACGCTGCTGCGGATCGCGGGCGGGCTCGTCGAGCCGTCGTCCGGCACGGTCGCATATCGCGGGGCGCCGCTTGCCGGCCCGACGGCCGGCATTGCGGTGGTGTTCCAGACCTTCGCGCTGTACCCGTGGCTGACCGTCGTCGAAAACGTCGAACTCGGGCTCGATGCGCTGGGCCTTCCGCCACGCGACGTGCGCGAACGGGCGGCCGCCGCGATCGAGTTGATCGGGCTCGACGGTTTCGAATCGGCTTATCCGCGCGAACTGTCGGGCGGCATGCGTCAGCGGGTGGGGTTTGCCCGCGCGCTCGTCAGCGAACCCGTCCTGCTGTTGATGGACGAACCGTTCTCGGCGCTCGACGTGCTGACCGCGGAAACGCTGCGCACCGATTTTCTCGACCTGTGGGACGCGCGCCAGCTGTCGACCCGGTCGGTGATGATGGTGACCCACAACATCGAGGAAGCCGTGCTCATGTGCGATCGCATCCTGGTGCTCGGTGCCGGCCCGGCGCGCATCGACGCCGGGCTGAACGTGCCGTTGCCGCGTCCGCGCAACCGGCACGACCCGGCCTTCCAGGCGATCGTCGGCAAGATCTACGCGACGCTGACCGCGCGTATCGCCGACGCGGCGGCGGCTCGCGCGGCGGCTGGCGGCACGCTGGCCATGGCGCTACCCGACGTGACGAGCCACCATCTCGCCGGGTTCGTCGAGACCCTGGCGGCCGCGCCGTACGACGGCCATGCGGAACTCGGCGCGATTGCCGCGGCGCTCGCGCTCCGGGTCGACGTGCTCCATGCGACCGCCGCGGCGCTCCATCTGCTCGCCTTTGCCGAGTGGCACGACCGCACCCTCCGGTTGAGCGCGGCGGGCCACGTGTTCGCGCACAGCGACGACGAGGCCCGGCGGCGTCTGTTTCGAGAGCATGTCGTCGAGTTCGTGCCGCTTGCCGCGCATATCGACGAAGTGCTGGACGAGCGTGCAGGGCATCGCGCGCCGCGTGAGCGCTTCGAACTGGAGCTCGAGGATCATCTCGATCCGCGCAGCGCGGAACAGGCGCTGCGCGTCGTGACGGACTGGGGCCGCTACGCGGGGCTGTTCGACTACGACGACCATACGCGCACCTTCGGCCGTTGATCATGCGGGCCGCGGCCGGCCGAAACGGAGCGTCGTGACATGGCGTCAAGTCAGGCGGGCGGCGCAGCGCGCGTGTTTACGCGCGTAGCGCGGCGAATAACGGCGCCCAGAACGCGCGGCTCCCATACGCCGCGACGTCGCACCCGGTTTCGAAGCGGATCGCGATCGCGGCCTCGGCTCCGGCCAGCGGCTCGGCATGCTCGACCTGCCGGGCGAGTACGGCCGTGTCGGCATCGGATGCGTCGCGCCCGTGTGCGGCCCGTGCCGCGACACGGGCGGCGAGCGTCGCCGGGCTCGCGGTGAAGTCGAGAATCGCGACTCGCACGCCGCGCTGCTCGGCGAGCGAGATGAAGGGTGCCCGGTTGCGCCGGAGCAGGAACGTCGCGTCGACGATTGCCGTATAGCCGCTGGCGAGGACCTCGCCGGCCTGTACACGCAGTCTGTCGTAGACCGCGTCGATCGCCGTCTCCGAGTAAGCGGCGAGCGGCAGCCGGGTGTCCTCCGGTGTGCTGGCGAGGCGCTTGCGCTCGGCGTCGCTGGACAGCCGGATCGCGCCGAGCCGTTCCGCCAGCGCGCGGCTCGCCACCGATTTGCCGGAACCGGACATGCCATGGCAGAGCAGCAGCAACGGCCGCGCATCGCGGCGTGCCCGCGCCATGTCCGACGCAAGGCGCAGATAGCGGTCGCGCGTCGCCTCGTCGCCGCGCAGCCGTGCGGTCAGCGCACGCACCAGCGCACGATAGACGAAGTAGCACGGCAGTACGGCCAGCGCCGCATGGTCGCCCGTACGTGCGAGCCATCCTGACAGGAGGCGGTGGGCGCAATCTGCCCGCCCGCGGGCTGCGTAATCCATCCATGCAAACGCGAGATCGCTCGCCACGTCGATCCAGCGCAGTGCGTCGTTGAACTCGATGCAGTCGAACATCAGGATCCGGTTGCGCCAGCGGACGACGTTGTCGAGATGCAGATCCCCGTGGCAGGCGCGCACGAAGCCGTTCGCGTGCCGCTCGGCGAACTGCGGCGCGAGACGGGCCAGCTCGGCTTCGTACCAGCGTCGCAGCGCGGCTTGAGCGGGCACCGTGACGTCGAGCGTGTCGCACAACGGCCGGCATTGGGCCGCGACACTCGCCGCGCTGCCCGGGTAGCCGCGCGGCGCACGGCGCGGCGCGTGCAGATGATGGCGGGCCAGCGTCTGCGCGAATGCGTCCGCGTCCGCCAGCCCCGTGTCGTGCGATGCGCTGCGAACCGACAACATCGCTTGCGCGTCGAACCGGCGCATGCGCACCACATACTCGCCGGGCACCGCCGGCTGCCGGTGGCGGTGCGTGCCGGTTCGCACGGGCGGGCCGAACGTGCTGCCGCGGCCGCGCGCGACGATCGGCCAGACGCCCAGGTACAGCGGGCCGGCGAACGGCCGGTTGAGCGACCATTCCGCCAGCGCGCAGCGGCGGCGCTGCGCGGGGCGCACGAGATCGACGAACGCGAATCGAACGGGCTTGATGCGCTTGTACGCGTAGCGCCCCGCCAGATACACGACGGACAGGTGGGTTTCGATCCGTTCGATCCGGCCGGCGGGATGCGGATAGGTGGCAGGCCGACGCAACGCGCGATCGAACTGCAGGGTCTTTCGTCGTGCGGCTCCGCGGCTCGACGTGAACGGCAGGCGTGGTGCTCGGGACATGATGAACGGAACGATGGGCAGGGCGCTTGCATCGCGCCGTGCCCGCGGGTTGTAGTCGAACGGAAGCGGCACGCTCCGTCTGCTCGATGTCGCGGGATCGGGCCGGCAGGCTCGGGGCACGCGTGCGACGAACCCTATTGCAGCCGACTGTCGCCCATCCCGGCTTGATGCGTGTCAAGCGCGTTGACCGTGCGCACCCGGACAGCGTGCCGTGGCCCGGCGCCGGCGCGGTAGCGGCGCAACGCCACCCGCATGCACGTCGTCGGCACCGTTGCGGCGCGTGCGGTACGCATCGCGCCGGCACGCGCTTGACGCAGGTCAACCGCATTCCCCAAGGCGGCCCTACAGTCGATTCGGGCGCTCGGGCGATGCGGCACGTGCCGCGCACCGAATGCGGGATGTCGGTGCGTCGCGCGGCCGGGTTGGCGTCGAGCGGATTCATGCCGCCGGATGGCGAGCGGAACGCGATGCGTTGCGAGGCAGTGAAGATGAAACAACGGGTGTGTGCGGTCGTCGTGTTGCTCGCGTTGGGTGCGTGCGCCGGTGCGGAGCGGAACGCGGCCTTCCGGTCGACGGAAACGCAATTGTTCGCGGCGCGCCAGGCCGCGGCGCTGCCGTGTTCGACACCGGCCGAATGCGATCGCGCCTGGCGCGTTGCGCGCCGCTACGTCGAAGGGCATTCGTCGACCCGGATCACCCGGGCCGATGCAGACACGATCGAGACGGCGCCGCCGTTCCTGGCCGGCGAAGTCTATGTGTGGGCATCGCGCACCGCATCGGGCGGCGGCGCGGCGGTGATCCGGCTCAAGGCGATGTGCAAGGGCATGTACGACAGCGATGGCGGCCCGGGATGGCGGTACGACGCATGCGCGACGAAGATCCTCGACATCGAGCGAGGTTTCCGGGCCGACGTGAACCCGGCGCGTTCCCCCGACGCGCCGAAGCCGGTCGCGCCGCGCTGATCCGGCATCCCGTGCCCGCGCGCCTCCGCTTGATTCCGAACCGTTGACCTCCGTCAACGCCCGCGCCCGGCGAACGCCGATGATGACACCCATCCGCACGCCGCCGGCGCGTCGGTTCATCCAGCGAGGTCGGTATGTACACGAACATCATGGTCGCCGTGGACGGCAGTCCTTCATCGAAACTGGCGCTCGACGAAGGTCTGAAGGTGGCGCGATCGTACGGCGCGCGCCTGTTCGCCGTTTTCGTCGTCGACCGCTCGCTTCTGGTGACGTACGCCGGACGAATGGATCCGGACGCGCTGCTCGACGAGGTTCGGCGCGACGGCGCGGCGGTGCTGCGCAGCGCGGAACGGGCGATCTCGCACGCGGCGGTCAACGGCGACACGGAAATCGTCGAGACCGAGCCCGGCCAGAATGTTGCCGAACGGCTGCAACGGTACGTCGTCGAGCATTCGATCGATCTGGCCGTGATCGGTACGCATGGCCGCCGCGGTGTCCGGCGGTTGTTTCTCGGCAGCGTCGCGGAGCGTTTCCTGCGCGGATCGAGTTGCCCGGTCCTGCTCGTACGCGCCGGCGATGCCGCCCCGGCCGCGGCGGCGGCAGCCTAGCGTCGTCTCACGCGGCGCCTCGCGGCGAGGCGCGGGCCGCACGCGGCGTACCGCCAACCCCGCGCCCACCCATGCGCAACCTGCACAGGTGACCATCATGCAGATCTCCTTTCCTTGCGAACATCCGACGTATTGCGGCCAGGATCCCGCGCTGGCGTTTCCCGCGCTGGTCGAAGGCCGCCGTGTGCACTGCGCGATCACCGCGGAGGCACTGGAGGATCACTTCCGCGCGGCGTCGCCGCGCGAACAGGATCTCGTGGAGGCATTTTCCCGTCATCGACCCGCGATCGAGCGCGCCGCGCGCTGCCTGCTCGAGGAGATGGGCGGCCGGCCGATCCTGCTTCACAGCGGCTATTTCCGGTTCTGCACCTGAGCGTCCGCTCCCGTTGACGCGTGTCAAGCCCATGCCGATGCGGGCAGTTACGCTGGAATCCTGATGATCGTTCGTCCGTTGCCCGGCACACGGTGCCGCGCCAATCCGATCTTCGTCATGGCTTCGCGCGGGCGGGACGAAAGCGCGGGCCGCATGTCAATCGTTCGAGGAGTACGAACCATGAGCAATGTCACACGGTACGATCCGTTTTCGATCGAACCCGTCGCCGACCTGTTTCAGGGCCTGTTCAGGCCGCTGCGCGGGATGACGCTGGCGGACGAGCCCGATCTTGCATCGATGAAGATCGACGTGACGGAAAGCGACGATGCGTACAAGGTCAACGCGGAGCTGCCGGGCGTCGCCAAGGACGACATCGATGTCCAGGTGACGGGCAGTACCGTATCGATCAACGCGAAAATCCAGCGCAACAGCGAGCAGAAGGAAGGCGAACGCGTGATCCGGCGCGAGCGTTATAGCGGCGCGGTCAGCCGCTCGTTCTCGCTGTCGGGTGAAATCGACGACGCGAAGGCAACGGCGACGTATCAGGACGGCGTGCTGTCGCTGACGCTGCCGAAGAAGGCGCCGGTCGCGCAGAAAAAGCTGACGATCGGATGATCGGGCGGCAGGTCGCGGGTGACGCCGGCATGCGTTGCCCGACAGGAGGGAACGGCGCGCGGAGCGATCCGCGCGCCGTTTCGTCGAAGCGGGCGCCGCGGCGCTCACGCATTCGATGCCGCGCCGCCTGCGCGGTAGCCGACCGTCTGCGCGAGGATCGGCAGCTCGTCCTCGTTCAGCCGCAGCGCGTCGGCCAGCACGCGATGGTTGATCCAGCCGCGCACGACCGTGCCGAGGCCGGCGGCCGCGCAGTAGAGCGACACGTTCTGCGCGATGGCGCCGGCCGCGATCGCCGAGAACACGTCGCGCTGCTGCGGCGGCATGTCGAGGATCGCGGCGGTCCGCACGACGTAGACGAGATCCAGCGGCGCGCGCCCGACGAAGTCCTGGTAACCCGTCAGGTTGCGGGCGTCCACGGCATGCTTCAGCACGAGCCGATGCGCGGGCGCGTCGTAGCGATAGACGCCGTACGGCAGCGCGACGTACACGTCGATTTCGTTGAACGCATGCGCGGACGGCGCCGTGCGGCCGCCGGCCGCCGGCCGGTTGACGCCGTCCGCGGCCCACAGCATCGCGCCGAGCGTCGCGGGCGGCAGCGGCGTGGCGGCGAATTCGCGGGAACTCATTCTTGCCGCGAGTGCGGTCATCAATGGCGGGCCGCCGTCGAGGTCCGGGTGCGGCAGGTCGATGAGGGGCGGGGATTCGCCCTGCGGCGATACCGGCCCTGCCGGTGGTGTCGGCGAATAGGCCAACAGTTGCTGTTCCGTCATGTGAGTCTCCTTGGAGCATCGCCGTGCGTGCCCGGGACGTCGCGCATCGGTGATCTCACGATAAGGCGGCCGGGCCGCGCCGGCTTGACCTCCGTCAAGCGGCGCACCGGCAGGCCGCGATGCGCGTCGAGCGGCGTCCGTTGACCTGCATCAGCGATCCCCGGCCGTGCATGTGCAAATCTGGACGTATGCGGCGAACAGGCACGCCGCGGCTCACAGGAGTGCAGGCGATGAAAACCGACAAGGAACTGAAGCAGGACGTCCAGGACGAACTCGAGTCCGACCCGGCGATCGACGCGACACGTATCGGTGTCGAGGTCGTCAACCGGATCGTGACGCTCTCGGGTCACCCGCCGAGTTATGCGGAGAAACTCGCGATCGAGCGGGCGGCGAACCGCGTGGCCGGCGTCAAGGCGCTCGTCGTCGACATGACCGTGCATCTGCCGGACGACGACGTCCGCACCGACGAGGACATCGCGAACGCCGTGCGCTCGGTTCTGCACTGGACGGTCGGTCTGCACGACGACACGGTCAAGGTGCAGGTCGAGCACGGCTGGATCACGCTGTCCGGCAGGGTCGACTGGGCGTACCAGAGCCATATGGCCGTGCGGGCGATCTCGCAGATGCGCAGCGTGACCGGCGTGACCGACCACATCGCGGTGCAGGGGGCGGTCGGGGCGGCCGACATCGGCGGCAGCATCAAGCGCGCGATCATGCGCCACGCGGAGCGCGAGGCGAAGCACATCGCGATCGAGGTGCGCGACGGCACCGTGCGGCTGTCCGGCAAGGTCGGTTCGTTCTCCGAGCGCAAGGCCGTGCGCGGTGCCGCGTGGTCGGCGCGCGGCGTGCGTGCGGTGGTCGACGACCTGGTCGTCGAGTAAGCGCGGTACCGGGCAACCGGATGGGCAGTCCGCGCAGTTGAAGGAGGGAAGCCGGATGACACTGTCAGGCGAGGTACACGACGCGGACTGGTCGGTGACGATCCAGACGATTGCCGCCGAAACGGGCGGCTATCGTTGCAGGATCCACGTGACGTTCGCGTCGCCGGATGGCGCATGCGAGCGCACGTTCGCGCACAGCCGGACCCACGATACCGAGCGCGAAGCCGCGATCGACGGGCTGCGCGCCGGGATGACCTGGGTCGAGATGAGGAAATCGAACACGTTCACGGTCTGACGCCACGGCGCACGTGAACGTGTCTCCCGTGCGTCGACGTTTCGTTCGTCATCCGATGCAACGAGCGCCGAATCGCACGGGTATCGGTGTGCCTATCCGTCGGCCCGGTCACGGCCGGCAGGCGGCGGCGCGGGGCGCGCAGCCGGTTCGCCGTCGCGCGGATGTTCGCGCTGCCGCCGGACATGATGCGCGACGGCGTCGGTCACGGTCGGAAAGAAGCTGGCGGGACCGAACGCGTCGAACAGCCCGTAGGCGCGCAGGCGATCCTTCACCGGCCCCTTCATTTCGGCGAAATCCAGTGCGATGGTCTGCGCGCGGAGTTCCTCGCAAAGCGCCACGAGCCGGTCGGCGGCGCTGACGTCGATATCCGTGACGGGCTCGGCCGCGATGACGATGCGCGTGACCGGAGACGCAGACGACACGATGGCCGCGTGCAGATGCTCGCAGAAGATCTCGACGTTCGCGTAGAAGAGCGGCGCATCCCAGCGGAACAACAGGAGCCCCGGCGTCTGCACGGCGTCCGGATGACGCGCGATGTCGTGATAACCGCGCACGCCGGCCAGCCGGCCCAGCACCGCATCGTACGGATGCCAGGCTCGCCACACGAACGACAGCAGCGACAGCGCGCTGGCGAGCAGGATGCCGGGCACGACGCCGATGCCGATCACGCCGGCAAAGCACAGCACCGCAATCAGGCATTCGCCGCGACGCATCCGGTACAGCCGGACGACGCTGCGGACGTCCGCGATGCCGAACGCCGCGTACATCACGACGGCGGCCAGCGCCGCGCGCGGGACGCCGGTCAGCAGCGTCGGCGCGGCAACGAGCAGGATCGCGATGCACGCCGCCGCGACGAGGTTCGTGACCTGGCTCTGCGCGCCCGCGGCAATCGCGACGGGCGTGCGCGATGCGCTGCTGCTGACCGCGCAGCCCTGCATCATGCCGGCCAGCAGATTGGCGGCGCCTAGTGCGACCAGTTCCTGGTTGCGATCCGGCGTTTCGCCCGAACGCGCCGACAGGGCGCGCGACAGCATGCTGATGTCGGCGAACGACACCAGCGCGACGGCGACGGCGCCTGACGCGAGCGCGCCCAGGTCGGCGACGGAGACGACCGGCAGGTGCGGCACGGGCGCGCCGGCCGGCAACGTGCCGACCGTCGCGATGCCGTGCAGCGGCCACACGTGCGCGACCACGGTCGCCGCCAGCACCGCGATCAATACGCCGGGTGCGCGCGGCATCACCCGTTTCATCAGGAAAATGGTGGCGAGCGCACCGCTGCCCAGCAGCGCGGCATCGGTGGAGAACCGGCCTTCGGCGAGCGCGTGCACGATGGGCGGCACGCTGGAGAACACGTCGCCGCCCGCCGCGGGCATGCCGAGCAGT
Organism: Burkholderia sp. AU4i; assembly: GCF_000466765.1. Lineage (NCBI taxonomy): Bacteria > Pseudomonadati > Pseudomonadota > Betaproteobacteria > Burkholderiales > Burkholderiaceae > Burkholderia > Burkholderia sp. AU4i. The sequence continues at coordinate 20,125 of NZ_ASSI01000067.1, forward strand.
TCCGGCAATCGGCCGATCGCGAGCGCAATCGCGATACCGTTCAGGTAGCCGTACTGGATCGGACGTGACAGCAGGTCGGTGACGAAGCCGAGGCGCAGGGTGCCGAGCAGGATGCAGATCGTGCCGGCCGCCAGCGCCAGCGCGCCGGCCAGCGCGATGGCGCGCTGCGGGTCATGGTCGGCGAGCGGGGCGATCGCGCCGGCGATCAGCGCGGCCAGCGCCGAATCGGGGCCGAGGACGAGGATCCGGCTCGGGCCGAGCAGCGCATACGCGAGCAACGCGGCGATCGACGCATGGAGGCCCGTGACGGCGGGCAGGCCGGCCGCCTGTGCATAGCTCATGCCGACGGGCACCAGCACGGCCGACAGCGCGAGGCCCGCATACAGGTCGCGCGACAGCCATGCGCGCCGGTAGTGCGCGAGCAGTGCGATGCCCGGAAACAGGTGGGCGACGTGTCCGGAAAGGTGCCGGTTCATCGCGGCTTCATCCCGGAGACGTCCGGGCGAACGGGATGGACGGGATGGACGGCGTTGGCAGGCGCGTGGCGACCGGAATGCGGCCGGCCCGGGCAGACGGACGGGACGGCAGGGCGAGCGTGATCATTGCAGCGGACGACCGGGCCGCCGCCGTCGCACCGGATGCCGGCGGCGCGGCACGGCTGCGGGCTTCAGGCGGCCTTGAGTGCCGACAGTTGCAGTGCCTGCGCGAAGCGGGCCAGCGTGGCGATCGAGCCCGTCACGCTCTCGTACCGCTCGCGCCCGATCTGTCCGTCGAGGATCACGAGCATGCCGGCGTCGCGCGCCAGGGCGACGAGCGCCTGCGTGTCGAGCGCGGCAGCGTCAGGCCGGCGGGCCTGGTCGCCCGAATCGGGAAGCGGGGTAGCGTGTGTCATGACGGCTCTCCTGATGGCCCGGAATCCGGCTGGCGCGCAGCCGCGATCCGTGGTTTCAGTATCGTTGCCGCGCCCGCGCGATTCAATCGGCATGCCCCGAAGCTGCGGTAGGAATCGTGCGGAGCGCGTCGGCAGATTCCTACACGGCACGCGGTTTCGGCGGCGCGCGGCGGCGCACCGGCCGCGCCGCGCGCCGCCGTGCATACCAGCTTCCGATCGCGCGCCAGATGTCGGGGGCGGCTTCGCAGTACGTGAACAGGTCGAGATCGCTGCGATCGATCATCCCCTCGTCGGCGAGGAAGGCCAGGTCCACCGCGCGGCGCCAGTACGCCTCGCCGACGAGGATGACGGGCAGCGGCGGGATCTTGCGCGTCTGCAGCAGCGTCAGGACCTCGAACAGCTCGTCGAATGTGCCGTAGCCGCCCGGGAAGAACACGGCGGCTTTCGCGCGTTCGAGCAGGTGCAGCTTGCGGATCGCGAAATAGTGGAACTGGAAACCGAGATCGGGCGTGATGTACGGATTCGGCGCCTGTTCGCGCGGCAACTCGATGTTCAGGCCGATGCTCGGCGCGCCGCGCTCGTACGCGCCGCGGTTCGCGGCCTCCATGATGCCGGGGCCGCCGCCGGTGACCACGGCGAGCCGCGCGGTGCGCGTGCAGCGGTCGGCGTGGCCGACGATGCGCCCGAATTCGCGTGCGACGCGGTAATACACGCTGTGCTCGACGAGCCGGCTCGCCGCCGCGACGGCGCGGCGCCGGCCCGCATCGTGCGGACGCTGCGCGAGCAGGCGATTGGCTTCGTCCAGCCGGGCATTCGCGACGGCTGGGGCGACGATGCGCGTACTGCCGTAGATCACGACGGCATGGCCGATGCCTTCGCTCTGCAGGCGTGCCTCGGCTTTCCAGTAGTCGAGCTGCAGCCGGATGCCACGCATGCTCGCGCGTTGCAGGATGGCGGCGTCGTCGTCGACGGGCGTGCGCTTCGGGCGTCGGGCGGGACGCCGCGCACGGGGCGGGCCGGGGCGCGCGCTGTCGTCGTTGCCGGCGAGCGCATCGGGCCGCGGACGTGCGGGCATGCCGCGCGTGTCCGCCGGCGTCGCGCCGGGTGCGGCACGGCGGCGCGCGTTGCCTCGTACCGTACGGGCGGGGATGCGTTTGATGGCGGTCGGCATGCGGTGCGGGCTGGCGGTCCGGCTACTGGCTCAGCACCCATTGCACGAGCTGGTGCGCGTCGTCGGCGGACAGCGGGCCGCCGCGATCCTCGGCGGACGGCATCGGCGTGTCGCCCCAGTGCACGCGGCCGCCGACGCGCAGCTTGCGTTCCAGTTCCGCGGCGGCCGCCGGATCGCCGCGATAGCGCTGCGCGATCTCGTGGAACGACGGCCCGAGGAACCTCATGTCGGGCGTGTGGCAGAACATGCAGTGCTGCGCGTTGACGAGATCGGTCGGCTCGGGCACGGCCGTCTGCGCGGCGGCCGGGCCGGCCGCCGCAGCGATCGCGCAGAGGGCGGCGAAACGCAGGAGGTTCATGTTTTTTTCCTCGTCGGGGTCGGAGAGGCGCACCTTGCCGCGCGGCGCGATCAGGAGACGACTTCGTCGAGCGGGCGGCGCGGCGAATGCGGCGTATGCGGGCCGCGCCCGACGCGCAGCAGCAACTGCGGCTCGCCGCGCAGCCCGAGCATGTGGCGCAGGTGGGCGCGCAGCCCGGCCGTCTCGATCGGCTGGTTCAGGTAGGACGCCGTATGGCCCGCGCGCGCCGCGACGAGCAGGACGCGCTCCAGCGCCTGTCCGGCGGCGAGCCATGCCTCGCGATCGTCGCGGACGGTCGACAGGCAGACGATCAGCGGCGACGCGCCGACCAGCTGGTGATGCAGCGCGGCGAGCCCGTTGCCGAGATCGAACGTCCGGACCGCCATCGTCACGACGGGCGCCGCGAAGTCCAGCAGCGTCGGCACGCCGGCCGCGAATGCCGGCATGCCGTCGACGTGCCGGCGCGGATCGATCCAGCTCGCCAGCTCGCGCCGGAAGCGCGGATCGGCGAACTGCTGCCGGTCGGCTTCGGCGACGAGCTCGGCCACCCGTGCGCGGTGCGCGATCGCGTCGACACAGGCGACCTCGACGCCTTCCGCCACGCCGGCCGCGATCAGCTCGCGCTGGAGCGTGTCCGGGACGGCCGTCGATTCGAACGGCGCGCGCGTCGTCACGCGCTCCGGAATCGCATCGAACAGCGCGCCGAGCGACGCGTCGGAGTAGCCGTCGTCGCAGACCCGAACCAGTGCGAGGAGATCGGGGTCGACTTCGGACGGAAACGTGCTGATCGTATGGGCGAGCCCTGCGTGGTCGAGCGCGACACGCAGGTTGAGCAACGCGGCGCCGCAACTGATGATCAGCTCGCGATCGAACGGATCGACCACGGGCAGCGCACGGACGCGATCCGCGCAGACCGCGATCGTGGGCCCGTCGACGATGAACCGCCACGGCTGCGAATTGTGGCTGGACGGGGCCAGCACCGCATAGGCCAGCAGCGACCTCAGAAGTGCTTCGGGATGCGCGCTTGCGGCAAGTGGGGGAACGGCTGTCATTCGATCATCTCCTGGTCGCCGGGCCGGCGGCGTCATGCCACTTCATCGTGTCAGCAACCGGCCGGCCGCCGTTGACCCACATCAAGCGCCCGTCACTGCGCCATGCGCGTGCGGCGCGTGGCGACTAGCCTTGGATCGTGACGCGCGCGAACACGATGGCGCGGGGAGGCGAGCATGCTTGCGATGATGTTTGACGGCACGACGCCGCATTTGCGCGAGGCGCGCGTGCCGGAACCGCTGCCGGCGCCGGGCCAGCTGCTGATCGACGTGCACGCGTGCGGTGTATGCCGGACCGATCTCCATGTCGTCGACGGCGAACTCGCGCACCCGAAGCTGCCGCTGGTGCCGGGGCACGAGATCGTCGGAACGGTGCGCGTGCCCGGCGAGGGCGTGACGGGATTTTCCGTCGGCGACCGGGTGGGCGTTCCATGGCTGGGCTCGACCTGCGGGCATTGCGCGTACTGCGCGTCCGGCCGCGAAAACCTGTGCGACAGCCCGGGATTCACCGGTTACACGATCGACGGCGGTTATGCCGAGTGCGCCGTTGCCGACCATCGCTATTGCGTGCACCTGCCGCGGCGCTATTCCGATCTCGAGGCCGCGCCGCTGCTGTGCGCCGGCCTGATCGGTTACCGAACCTTGCGCATGGCCGGCGATGCGCGTCGCGTCGGCATCTACGGCTTCGGCGCGGCCGCCCATCTCGTCGCGCAGGTCGCGCATTTCGAGGGGCGGAAGGTGTTTGCGTTGACGAAGCCCGGCGACACCGTCGCCCAGCAGCTCGCGCTGTCACTCGGTGCCGCATGGGCCGGCGGCAGCGACGAAACGCCGCCGGAACCCCTCGACGCCGCACTCGTCTTCGCGCCGGTGGGCGCACTGGTGCCGGCCGCGCTTCGCGCGGTCGACAAAGGCGGGATCGTCGTATGCGGCGGCATTCACATGAGCGATATCCCGGGCTTTCCGTACGCGTGGCTGTGGGGCGAGCGCCGCATCGTGTCGGTCGCCAACCTGACGCGTGCGGACGCGGCCGCGTTCATGCGGATCGCCGATGCGATGCCGCTGCGGGTCGAAGCAGTGCGTTACGCGCTGACCGATGCAAACCGCGCGCTGGACGATCTGCGCGCGGGGCGCGTGTCCGGTGCCGCCGTGCTCGGCATGCGCGGCTGATCCCGCTCGGCATGCCCGCACCGCCATGCGCTCAGATGCGCCCGAGGCCGTCCGGATCGACGATGCGGATCTGCTTGCCTTGCGCGGCGACGAGCCCCTTGCGCTGGAACTTCGACATCATGCGGCTGACCGTTTCGAGCTTCATCCCGAGATACTCGCCGATCTCGTCGCGCGTCATCCGCAGCACGAATTCGGCGGCCGAGTAGCCGCGCGCCTTGAAGCGCGTGGACAGGTTCAGCAGGAAGGCGGCCACGCGCTGCTCGGCGGTCATCGTGCCGAGCAGCAGCATCTGCGCGGATTCGCGCACGATCTCGCCGCTCATCATCTGATACACGTGATGCTGCATCGGCCGAACGTCGCGGCACATCTGTTCGAGCTGGCCAAACGGAATGATGCAGACGGTGCTGTCCTCGAGCGCGATTGCGTCGCCGTTGTGCCGCCCGGTGTGCACGCCGTCGAGCCCGAGCGATTCGCCGACGATCTGGAAGCCGGTGATCTGCTCGTCTCCGTCGCGATGCATCACGATGGTCTTGAACGACCCGGTTCTGACCGCATAGATGCTGTTGAATGCGTCACCCGCGCGAAACAGCGTTTCGCCGCGCCTGACGTGCCGCGTCGTGCAGATCATCGCGTCGACACGCGCGAAATCGTCCGGCGAAAGATCGGGCGGCATGCACACGGTACGCAGCGCGCAGGTCGAGCAACGGGACGCGGCGCGCTTCGGCTGGTCCGCCCGTTCGACGGGATGCAGCGGGATGAACGGACGTGACGGTTGTAACGGGTGTAACGGCAGGGTCTGCGAAACATCGGCATGGCTTTGCATGATCGGCTCCAATTCCTGGGCCAGCGGCGAATCGCTGTCGGGCGGGATCGCGCTGGCCGTCGTACCGGCGGCCTTGGTGTCTGCCGCCTTCCTGATGGGGAACCACACCGGACGGGCCACGAGACCGAAACCGGTCTCGGCATTGATGCGGCCATTGCTCCGGGCGGCACGCTGGCTTGTTTTTCTTGATACGCAGTATGGATGGCGCGGCGCTCGACGGAAATCAGCCGGAATTGAAGATGCGGTAGGACACGTGGAAGCGTTGTAGGGCGTTTCCTACAAAGGGGGCGGCATCTTGCCGCGATCTTGCCGCCGAGGCGGCCGGTGGCAGCGAGATCGGCGGGGCGCAAGCGGCCGGCTGCCTGGCCGCCGTCAGAGTTCGTCCGGGTCGTCGAACAGCTTGTGGCGCATCGCATAACGCACGAGCGCGGTGTCGTTCGGCATTTGCATCTTCTCGAGAATGCGCGTCTTGTACGTGCTGACGGTCTTGACGCTGACGCAGAGCGCCTGCGCGATTTCGGAAATCGACTCGCCGGTGGTGACGCGCCGGAAGACGTCGAATTCACGGTCGGACAGACGCTGGTGCGGCAGGAGATCGGTCGGTTCGTTCAGGCTCTGCGCAAACTGTTCGGCCATCGTCAGGCTGACATACACGCCGCCGGCCGCGATCTTGGTCAGCGCCGCGACCAGCTCGGCGCTCGCGCTCTCCTTGGTCATGTAGCCGGATGCGCCCGCGCGGAACGCGCGCACCGCGTATTGCTGCTCGGCGTGCATCGTCAGCACGAGGACGTGCAAGGCCGGTTTCTCGTCCCTGATCTGCTTGATGAGCTCGACGCCGTTCCGGCCGGGCATCGACAGGTCGAGCACCAGCACGTTCGCGGCCGTGCCGCGCACGAGTGCGATCGTGGATGCGCTGTCGCACGCTTCGCCCGCGACCTCGAAGCCGCTTGCGTTCTGCAGGATGTGCCGGAGGCCGTCCCTGACGAGTGCGTGGTCGTCGGCGATGAGTACCCTGATCATGACAGCACATCTCCTTGCTGGATGGCGTGAAGCGGCAACGCCACGGTGATCGTGAATCCCGTTCCCGGCCGGTTGTCGATCGTCACCGTGCCGTCGAGCATGTGCGCGCGCTCGCGGATGCCGATCAGCCCGAACGACGGACGATCGCGCTCGTCGCGGGCGACTTCCGGCGCACCGTGGCCGTTGTCCGCGATGCGCAGCATGCAGTAGCCGTCTTCCACTTTCAGCGCGAGCGTCACGTGCGTCGCATCGGCATGCCGGGCGACATTGGTGAGCGCTTCCTGCACGATGCGGAACAGCGTGGTGGCGCCGGCGCTGGTGAACGCGGTATCGGCGGGGGCGATGTCCCGGTCGACCGTGATCCGGTAGCGATGCGTGAAATCGTTTGCAAGCCACTCGATCGCCGGGACGAGACCCAGGTCGTCGAGCATCACCGGCCGCAGATCGGCCGCGATGCGCCGCACCGACGCAACGGTCGAATCGATCAGGCGATGCATGCCGCCCAACTGCTCGCGCACGCCGGTATGGGGGGCGACGATGCCCGCGAGCCCCAGCTCGACGGCGGAGAGATCCATCTTGAGCGCGGTGAGTTGCTGGCCGAGGTCGTCGTGCAACTCGCGCGCGATCCGCGTTTTTTCTTCCTCCCGCACGTTCTGCAGGTTGGCGGACAACTCGCGGAGTTCCTCGCGCGACTGCCTGAGCGCGTTTTCCGCGCGGACGCGCTCGGTGACGTCGCGCAGCATGACCGTGTACAGCTTGCCCGTGCCGTCGTGAATCTGCGATATCGACGCCTCGATCGGGAACTCCGTGCCGTCGCCGCGCAGGCCGAACAGCACGCGTTGCTGCCCCATCTGGCGATCCGACACGCCCGTCACGCCGAATTGCTCGACGTGCCGCGCATGCGCGGCGCGAAAACGCTCGGGGATGAAGCGGGTCAGCGGCGCGCCGATCGCCTCCATCGCCGAGACACCGAATACGCGTTCCGCGGCCGGATTGAAGATCACGATCGTCTGGCTTTCGTCGACGGTAATGATCGCTTCCATCGATGACCGGATGATGCCCATCATCCGCTCCCCGGTCGGCTGGCCGTCGCCGGCGGGCACGGCGGCGGAGATTCGCGTGGAGACAACCTGCTGCACGAGCACGGCCAGGATCAGCGACAGCGCGGCGCCGGCCGCCAGCACGGCCAGCGCGGGTCCGGTCGTGCCCGCGCCCGGCGCACTGTAGCGCAGCGTGAGCGGCGTACCACCGAACGACAGCGAATCCGTTCGCGTGAGCATGGTGCCGGCGGCCGCGGCGTCGTTGCCGCCGAAGCCGCCGGCATGGACGAGCGCCGCCGGGATGTCGGCCGCGATTTCCACGCGTAGCCGATCCAGGATCGACGGATCGACGAGACGTGCCGGATCGAGCGCGGCATAGACGTATCCGGTCGCGCGCGCATGTTGCGGCCCCGACGGCGCCCCGTCTTCAGCGTCCGCATAAATCGGCAGATACAACATCAGCGCCGTGCGGGCACTCGTCGCGTCGGTGCTGTCCCGGGTCGCGTTCGCGGCCAGCGCGACCCTGCCGGTTTCCGCCGCGCGCTGCAGCGCCCGCCGGGTCGCCTGATCGTCATTGGCGGAGCTCGACTCGATTCTCCCGACGCTGCGGACGGGCGACTGCAAGCCGTCCAGATCGAGACCGTCGAGGTAACGACGCCACGCGTCGCCGGATTGCGGCACGACCAGCGTCGACGCGAAGCCGCGCGCGCCGCGCAAGACGGCGGCGGCGCCGAGGAGGCTGCGCCGGAGGTCGGCCGTCGCGAGCGTCGCCGATTGCGCGAAGCGTGCCTGGGCGGCTTCCTGCGCCCGGTTCTGCAGAAGCCGGGCGGCGGCAAACGACGTGGCCAGGCCGAGCGCCAGCGTCAGCAGCGCGGCGAGGGTCGCGGATCGCGCGGGCCGGACCCTGCGCGGAGCCGGCCCGGCCTTGAAGGCGGGCACATGGACTGTCATTGCCGTTCATCCTGACGGATATCGCCGGCGGCTGGCGGGTGGCGGGCCGGACGCGGGGCACGGGAAGCGGGGCAGGCCGAAACTGCGATGTCGCCCGAAATTGTGCGCGTTTTGTCCGGGTTCGCCAATCGGGACCGATGTGTACGCCTGTTTCCGGGCGGCCTTGACCGGCGTCAACCGGACGACGCGCGTCGGGCCCAGACTGGTCTGGCATGCCGGTCAAATCGGAACGGCAACGGGGAGGCTCCATGTATGCACGGATCTTTGCGGCACTCGACGGCAGCCGCGCTTCGCGACTCGCGCTCGACGAGGCGATCGCGCTCGCCCGCGATTCAGGCGGCCTGATCGTCGCCGTGTGCGTGGTATCGGACGCGCCGAGGGTGGCCGATTTCGACAGCGGCTATATCGGCCAGCGCGACCCGGCGGGGCTGGATGCGGACAGGGCCGCGATCGCGGTGGCCGACGCGGAGACCGCGTTTCGCCTGTGCGGCGTCCGCGGCACGGCACACACGCTCGACGCGTGCGGCGAGGACGTGTCGTCCGTTCTGGCGCGCGCCGCCGCCGAATGCGACGCGGAGCTGATCGTGATGGGCACGCACGGGCGGCGCGGCGTGCGCCGCGCGTTGCTCGGCAGCGTCGCCGAATCGCTGGTGCGCACGGCCGACCGGCCGGTGCTGGTCGTGCGGGAGGGGCAGGGCGCGTGTGCCGCCGTGTTGTGATGAAAAGGGGGCGGCCGCAAGCGGCTGCCCTCTTTTCGACGGCTCAGTGAGACAGCAGCACCGGCACCGTCATCGTCTCGAGGATCGTGCGCGTGGCGCCGCCCAGCACGCGTTCGTGCATGCGTGCGTGGCTGTACAAACCCATCACGAGCAGGTCCGCGTGCAGGTCGGTCACCCGGTTCAGCAGCGTCGCGCCCACGCCGACCGACCGGTCGCGCGGCGTCGTGGAGAACGACGCGCGAACGCCGTGACGTTCGAGATACGCGGCGACGTCGACGCCTGCGGGCGTCTTGTCAGGATCGGGCTGCCCGCGCACGACCGTCTCGACGTTGACGAAGCGCGCGCGGGCGAGCAGCGGCAGCGCATCGGCCATCACGCGGGCGGCTTCGCGCCCGCCGTCCCAGCCGATCAGCACGTTCTCGCCGATCGTTCGCACGTCGCCGGCGTAGGGCACGACGATCGCCGGGCGGCCGCTGCCCATCACGACATCCTCGACGAAATGGCGCGCGACATAGGTCATGCGATCGTCGGGGTCTTCCTGGCCGAGCACCAGCAGATCGGCGTGACGCGCGTGCAGAATGGCGGCGGCGGTCGCGTCGCCGGTGGGAGCCTGCCATTCGACGCTGCGTCCCGCGCGCTCGGCGGCCGTCAGGAATTTTTCTTCGGCTTCCTTGCGACGCTGCTCGCACAGCCGCTCGTACACGGCAAGCTTCAGCGGTTCGTCGGGCCGTCGCAACGGCTCGAACAGGTCCTGGCAGACCACGTAGAGGCCGATCAGATGCGCGTTCCAGCGCGCCGCGAGTTCGAGTGCGAGGTCGACGCGCGTCGCGCAGCGCTCGCTGTCGTCGAGGTGGACGAGCAGGGTCTTGTAGCTCATGACGGCTCCTTTTCGGTTGATGCCGCGGCAGTTTCGGCGGGTTTCTCCGGCGGGCAGTTCGCCGGAATCATCAGGACGGGGCAGGTGGCCAGGCGCAGCACGCGCTCGGCCACGCTGCCGAGGAAGAGGCGCTGAAAGCCGCGCCGGCCGTGCGTACCCATCACGATCAGGTCGGCCCCGGTTTCGTCGGCAAGACGGACGATCCGGCGCGGAATGTCTTCGCCCGCGGGCTCGACGTTGGAGATCTGCGGCGTGCCGGCCACGTCGCGCGCTTTCAGGCGTCGCGCCGCGTCCTCGGTGACGCGCAGCCCTTCTTCACGGAAGGCATCGACGAGGATCGACGGATCGTATCCGTACATGTCGTAGGCCGGCACCAGGAAATCGACGACGTAGACGGGGGTCAGCCGCGCACCCGTTTCCGCCGCGAGCGTCAGCGCGGCGTCGAGTGCGCGGGACGACGTGTCGCTGCCGTCGAGCGCAACCAGAATGTTCGAGTACATGGCATTTCCCTTGAACGGATGTGGATGAGGTCATCATCGGCGCGTGCGCGCCGACGGCGCTGATCTGGATCAAGCGGCGCGGTTGCCGCGCAGCACGCGCACCGCGGCGCGTGCCGCGATCCACGCTTCGTTGGTCGGCTCGACGACCACCGTGACCGCGCTCGACGCGGACGACACGACCTGCGCATGGCCGGCATTCGCGCACACGTCGAGGTCGATGCCGAGCCAGCCGAGCGCTGCGCAGATCCGCTCGCGCAACACGGCCGAGTGCTCGCCGATGCCGGCCGTGAAGACCAGCATGTCGAGGCCGCCGAGCAGCGCGGTCAGCGCACCGGCCTCGCGCACGATGCGATGGACGTACAGCGCCAGCGCATCGGCGGCCGGCGCATCGCCGGCGGCTTCGCGTGCCAGCAGCACGCGCGGGTCGCCCGACGCGCCCGAGACGCCCTTGAGCCCCGACTCGTGATACAGCAGGTGGCCCAGCGCGTCGCCCGACAGCTTGCCGACTTCGAGCAGGTGCAGGACGACACCGGGATCGAGCGCCCCGCAGCGCGTGCTCATCATCAGCCCGTCGAGTGCCGAGAAGCCCATCGTCGTCGCGACACTGCGGCAGTCGCGCATCGCGCACAGGCTGGCACCGCTGCCGAGATGGGCGGCGATCACGCGGCCGTGCGCACGTGCGCCGAACCGCTCGTCGAGCGCGACGGCCAGGTATTCGTACGACAGGCCGTGGAACCCGTAGCGCCGTACACCCTCGTCGAACCACGCGTGCGGCAGCGGGAGCAACTGCTCGGTGCGCGGCAGCGTGCGATGAAATGCCGTGTCGAACACGGCGACATGCGGGACGCCCGGAAACGCGCCGCGCAGCACGTCGATCGCATCGAGGCCGTGCGGCTGATGCAACGGGGCGAGCGGCGTCAGCGTGCGTAGCGCGCCGAGCACCGCGTCGTCGACGATCACCGGCTCCATGAAGCGTGTGCCGCCGTGCACGACGCGATGGGCGATGGCGCCCACCGTGATGTGCGGCAACTGTCCGCGGATCCACGTCGCGATCCGCGCGAGCACGTCGTGGCTGGGGTCGCTCGCACCGAGCGGCCATGCAACGGCCGGTTCGGCATCGAAGCGGATCGACATGCCGTTGCCGGTCTCGACCGCTTCGCCCTCGTGCAGTGGCCGCCGCGCGGGATCGTCGTGCGGCGGATACGCAAAGAGCGCGAACTTCACGCTCGACGAACCGGCATTGACGACGAGGAGCGCGAGCGTGCGCATCGGCCGGCTCAGTGCGACATCAGCACCGGCAGCGTCATCGACCCCAGCACCGTGCGCGTGGCGCCGCCCATCACCAGTTCGCGCCAGCGCGAATGGCCGTAGGCCCCCATCACGAGCAGGTCGGAACCCGTTTCGTAGGCGCGTGACAGCAGCGTGTCGCCGATCGACGCGCCGGCGCCGGTACCGATGTCGAGCACGTTCACGTCGTGCGCGTGGCGTGCCAGCATCAGCGCGGCATCGGCGGCCGGAATGCGCGTGGTCGCCGCCTCCGAATCGGCGTCGACCACGGCGGCGACCGTCGTGCGCTTCGCATGCTCGAGAAACGGGAGCGCGTCGTGCGCGGCGCGGGCCGCTTCGCGGCTGCCGTCCCACGCGACGAATACCCGTTCGCCGATCGACGGAAATTCCCCGGTGTACGGCACGAACAGCACCGGGCGGCCGGCGGACAGCACCAGGTTCTCCGGAAACTGGTCGTCGACAAAGGTCTCGGGATCGTTCGGGTCGCTCTGGCCCGCAATCACGAGATCGGCGAGACGCGCGGCGCGCGGCACGGCCAGGTTCGCACGTTCGTCCGCGTGAACCCAGGTCGCCGGCACCTTGGCGCGGGCGGTCTCCGCATGGAACAGGCGCTCCAGCGCGGCGAGCCGTTCGTCGCGCCGCTCGCGGTGCTCGCGGAAATAGTCGGCGGAACCGGCCATCACGTAGAACGAATGCGGCTCGGGCGTGTAGACCGCGAACAGCCCGGTGAGATGCGCACCGAAGCGCCGGGCGAGGCGCAACGCGAACTCGAGGCGCGAATGCGCGCGGGCGCTCGTATCGAGGTGCACGACCATGCTTTTGTAGCTCATCGGAATCGCTCCATCGACGGGTGATCCGCCAGTGCAATCCAGTCTACGAAGCAGGGTTTCCGCGCGCTTGACTCAGATCAACGGTAGCCGAGCGCCGCGGCCGCACAGTGAGGCGGTCGCCCTGCCGATGCCCGGCGGGCGGCACGAGGCGGATGCCAATCCGTTGACCGGATCGATGGAGGGAACACGATGAGCGCCCACGCTTTGACGACACCGAACGACGCCTGCCGCGCGGGATGCGATCTTGCATTGCGCATGGCCGCGCTGAACCGAGGCTGGCAGCAGGAATGGCATGCGCTCGCAGGGCGCTGCATCCAGCGGGACCACGACGCCGTGCGCGGCCTGCAGCAGGCGCTCACGGCTACGAGCGAGTGGACGGCCTTCGGTGAAGCGGCCCGGCTGGCGATGCGCGACTACACGATCGCCACCGTCGCGATCTGGCAGGACGCCACCGAGCTCTGCATGCGCGGGCAGTTCGAGAGTGCCGGCGCGTGGCGCACGTGGCTGCGCGAATACGGCACCGGCGGGCTGGCGCGCTACCAGACCGACTGGTTGCCCGACCTCGGGCGGCTGGCCGTGATCAACGAGGCCAGCATGCCGTGGCGCGACTGGATGGCGGCGTTCGAGCTCGGCATCACCGAGGCCGTCGGCGCGAGCGACGGGGAAACGACGGCTGCGCGACTGCCGGACGATCGCGTTGCCGCGCGGGAGCACGATCATGTCCGCTAGGCGCGTCGCGTTCGTCACGGGTGGAATGGGCGGCCTTGGCGCCGCGATCAGCCGTTGTCTGCACGACGCGGGCATGACGGTGGCGGTGTCGCACACCGAACACAACGACCACGTCGCGACGTGGCTCACGCAGGAACGCGACGCCGGTCGCGCGTTTCATGCGTACGAGGTCGACGTTGCCGATTACGATGCGTGCCAGCACTGCGCGGCACGCGTGCTGGCCGAATTCGGGCGCGTCGACGTGCTCGTCAACAACGCCGGCATCACGCACGACGCCACCTTCGTGAAGATGACCAAGGGCATGTGGGATGCGGTGCTGCGCACCAACCTCGACAGCATGTTCAACATGACGAAGCCGTTCGTGCCCGGCATGATCGACGCGGGCTTCGGGCGAATCGTGAACATCGGGTCCGTCAACGGGGCGAGAGGTGCGTACGGGCAAACGAACTACGCGGCCGCGAAGGCCGGCATCCACGGCTTCACGAAGGCGCTCGCGCTCGAGCTCGCGCGTCACGGCGTGACGGTCAACACGGTCGCGCCAGGCTATCTGGATACGGCGATGCTCGAATCGGTGCCGAAGGAAGTGCTCGACACGAAGATCCTGCCGCAGATCCCGGTGGGGCGTCTCGGCCGCCCCGACGAGATCGCCGCGCTCGTCGGCTTCCTGTGTTCCGATGCGGGCGCATTTGCGACGGGTGCCGAATTCGATGTCAACGGCGGCATGCACATGCGATGACAGCCTCCGTCGTTCATGCACCGTTCACGCGCGAATCGATGCCGCCGCCGGATCGGGGCGGCCCGGTGTCGCGTTCCGCCGAATGCCCGGCGGGAACGACTTCGCCTGCCGACCAATGGAACCGCGCAGCGCATGCGACCGTCGCCGCGATGACCTTCGGGCTGTCGCCCGTGTCGCTGGCGCTGGCCGTGCTCGATTGGGGCGCGCATCTGGCGGTGTCGCCGGGGAAGTGCTTCGAGCTCGCGACGCAGGCGTGCACGGCCGCCGTTGCACCGGCGGCAAACCGGCGTGAGGGCGGCGCCGACGATGCGGACATGAGCGGCCTTGCCGTGCATGCCGGCGAGGCCGATCCGCGCTTCGCCGCGCCGGCGTGGGCCGGCTGGCCGTTCAGCGTGTATCGCGACAGTTTCCTGTCGATCCAGCGCTGGTGGCGCGACGCAACGCGCGGCGTGCCGGGCGTCGAACGGCATCACGAGGAACTGGTCGGGTTCGTCGCGCGACAGTGGCTCGACGCGTGCTCGCCCGGCAACTTCCTGGCGACCAATCCGGTCGCGCTCGACGCGACGATGCGCAGCGGCGGCGCGAATCTCTCCGCAGGCTTCCGGAACTGGCTGGACGACGCGAGCGCGTTGCTCGATCGCACGAGCGGCACGCGGGCCCGCGACACGCGCACGTATCTGCCGGGACGCGACGTGGCGGTCACGCCGGGGCGCGTCGTCTGGCGCAACGCGCTGTGCGAGCTGCTGCAGTACGACCCGGCGACGCCCCGCGTCGCGCGCGAACCGATCCTGATCGTGCCGTCGTGGATCATGAAGTACTACATCCTCGATCTGCAGCCGCACAACTCGCTGATCCGCTTCCTGGTCGATGCGGGCTACACCGTGTTTGCGGTGTCGTGGCGCAACCCGGGCGCGGAGGCCCGCGACGTCGGGCTCGACGATTATCTGCGCGACGGGTGCATGGCGACGCTCGATGCCGCCCGATCGATCTGCGGCGAAGCGGTCCACGCGGTCGGCTATTGCCTGGGCGGCACGCTGCTGGCGATCGGCGCGGCGGCGCTCGCGCGCGACGGGCGGCAACACGACGCACTGCGCTCGGTCACGTTGCTGGCGGCCCAGACCGATTTCAGCGAACCCGGCGAGCTCGGCCTGTTCATCGACGCGAGCGAACTGTCCGCACTCGACGCGCTGATGTGGCGGCAGGGTTACCTGGACGGCGCGCAGATGTCCGCCGCGTTCGAACTGCTGAACGCGCGCGACCTGATCTGGTCGCGGATGATGAGCGAATACCTGCTCGGCACGCGCACGAAGCCCAACGACCTGATGTCGTGGAATGCGGACACCACGCGCATGCCGTATCGGATGCATTCGGAATACCTGACGCGGCTCTTTCTCGACAACGATCTCGCGGCCGGGCGCTACTGCGTCGACGGGCGGCCGGTCGCGTTGTCGGATCTCGACGTGCCGACGTTCGTGGTCGGCACCGAGCGCGACCACGTGTCGCCGTGGCGTTCCGTCTACCAGCTCCACCTGCTCACGCACCACGCGCTGACCTTCGTGCTGACATCGGGCGGGCACAACGCGGGCATCGTGTCCGAACCCGGCCACGCGGGGCGCCACTATCGATGCGCGACCCGCGAACCCGGCGCGGCCTACCGCAGCCGGCACGATTTCGTGCGCGACACGCCGGCCGTCGACGGATCGTGGTGGACCTGCTGGCGCGACTGGCTGCACGCGCGCTCGTCGGGCGACGTGCCGGCCCGTACGCCGGCCGCGGGGTTGGCGGCGGCGCCCGGCACCTACGTACTCGAAACATGAGCGAAAACCCGCCGCCGGAGGGGCTCGACGACGCATGCCTGCCCGGCTTGCTGCCACGCCCGGACGGCGCATTACCCGAACTGATCGCGCGGGCGTGCAACGCGGCGCCGCTCGTCGTCGCGGTCGTGCATCCGTGTGACGCGACCAGTCTGGTTGCGCTTGCGGCGCTGCGCACGTCACCCCTGGGGGCGGCGATCGAACCGCTGATCGTCGCGCCGCGCGCCAAGGTGCAACGCGTGGCGAACGAGGCGGGCGTCGATCTTTCGACGTGGACGATCGAGGACGTGCCGCACAGCCATGCGGCGGCGGCCCGCGCGGTCGAACTGGCGGCGGCCGGCCGCGCCGGCGCGCTGATGAAGGGCAGCCTGCATACGGACGAGCTGATGGGCGCGGTCGTCGCGGCCGGTTCGGGCCTGCGCACCGACAAGCGCATGTCCCACTGTTTCCTGATCGAGACGCCGGCGTATCCGCGCCCGTTCATCCTGACCGACGCGGCGGTGAACATCGCGCCGGATCTCGCGCAGAAAGCGGCCATCACGCAGAACGCGATCGACGTCGCACATGCGCTGGGCGTTGCCTGCCCGCGCGTGGCGGTGCTGTGCGCGGTCGAGACCGTCAATCCGGCGATGCGCTCGACACTCGATGCGGCCGCGCTCGCGAAGATGGCCGAGCGCGGCCAGCTCACGGGTGCGATCGTCGACGGCCCGCTCGCGTTCGACAACGCGATTTCGCTGCGGGCGGCGCACGACAAGGGGATCGATTCGCCGGTAGCCGGCCGCGCCGACATCCTGGTCGTTCCCGATATCGAGGCCGGCAACCTGCTCGCGAAGCAGCTCGAATACCTCGGGGGTGCCGTCAGCGCAGGCATCGTCGTCGGCGCACGTGTCCCGATCGTGCTGACGAGCCGTGCCGACGGCATCGCCGTCCGGATCGCTTCGTGCGCACTCGCGACGGTGCTGGCACAGGGTCGGCATCACCTGCAGTCCTGATGAATGAACCCGCAACCCTTTCTTTCGATGGAGGAACCGCGATGAAAGCACTCGTCTACCACGGACCCGGGCGCAAGGCGCTCGAGGAGCGGCCCAGGCCGGAACTGCAGTCGCCCACCGACGCGATCGTCCGCGTGACGCGCACGACGATCTGCGGAACCGATCTGCATATTCTCAAGGGCGACGTGCCGACGTGCGAACCCGGCCGCATTCTCGGCCATGAGGGCGTCGGCATCGTCGAGCAGGTCGGTGCCGCGGTCGATTCGCTGAAGCCGGGCGATCCCGTGCTCATTTCGTGCATCTCGTCGTGCGGCCGCTGCGAGTACTGCCGGCGCGGCCTGTATTCGCACTGCACGACGGGCGGCTGGATCCTCGGCAACCGGATCGACGGCACGCAGGCCGAGTACGTGCGCATCCCGCATGCGCAGACGAGCCTGTACCGGATTCCGCCGGGCGCGGACGAGGACGCGCTCGTGATGCTGTCCGACATCCTGCCGACCGGGTTCGAATGCGGCGTGCTGAACGGCAAGGTGCAGCCCGGCTGCTCGGTCGCGATCGTCGGCGCGGGCCCGATCGGGCTGGCGGCGCTGCTGACCGCGCAGTTCTACTCGCCCGCGCGGATCATCATGGTCGACCCGGACAGCAACCGGCTCGAGGTCGCGCGGCGATTCGGCGCGACCGATTGCATCGACGGCCGCACCGTCGACCCGGTGGCGGAGGTCATGAAGCTGACCGACGGCGTCGGCGTGGATTGCGCGATCGAGGCGGTCGGCATTCCGGCGACGTTCGAGATGTGCACCTCGCTGGTGGCACCGGGCGGCGTGGTCGCGAACGTCGGCGTGCACGGGGTCAAGGCCGACCTGCACCTCGAGAAACTGTGGGATCGCAATATCTCGATCACGACGCGGCTCGTCGACACGGTCAGCACGCCGATGCTGCTGAAGACCGTACGCGCCGGGCGCCTCGATCCGACGCGCCTGATCACGCACCGGTTCTCGCTCGACGACGTCGAGCGCGCATACGACACGTTCGGTCGCGCGGCGCAAACCCATGCGCTGAAGGTCATCATCGAAGTCGGTTGATCGCCGATGGCCGATAGCGGCGCCGCACCGCACCGCACCGCACCGCATCGCACCGCACCGCACCGCACCG